>JBGAOL010000120.1:0-10303 GCA_044221825.1 Gemmatimonadales bacterium | reverse complement strand
GCTCGGCCGGCCTGGCCCGCAAGGGCCTCGGCGACGTGGGCGAGGAGATCATGGATATCCTGAAGGAGCTCGACGCGGTGCATCGCGTCCACCTCCAGGCTGATGCCACCTTGTTCAAGCAGTGGCGCGAGGCCCGCACCATCCCGTGGCCCAAGGCCCGGAAGCGCTCGGCCAAGCCCAAGGACCAGGCCCAGCCCGACGACAAGACCGGCGCCACCTGATCCCCTCGATGCCAACGTCCCCGCCACCGGGCCCGTGACCGGTGGCGGGGACGTGGTGTATAGTGGAGGTGGGCCGTCCCCGAATGAACCTTGAACGCCGCCGCATGCGCCTCCCGCTCCTCCCGCTGACCGCGCTCCTCGTCGGCCTCACGCCTCCGCTGGGGTCGCAGGCGCCGCCCGCGCCGCCGCTCGCCATCCTCGGCGCCACCCTCTGGGACGGCACCGGCGCCCCCGCCGTCCCCGACGCGGTGGTGCTGGTGCAGGATGGAGCGGTCACCTGCGCCGGCACCCGGCGCGCCTGCCCCCTGCCCCGAAACGCGACACGCGTGGATGCCACCGGCCGCTGGCTCCTCCCCGGCCTCATCGACACCCACGTCCATCTGCTCTTCCGCGTCGGCGGCCGGACCGACCCCTCGCTCCGCACCGACCTGCGCGACCTCCTGGCCCGCGGCATCACCACCGTGCGCGACATGGGCACCAACCCCTCGCGCCTGCGCGAGGACGTGGACTCGGCCGGGCCGGCCGCGCCGCGCGTCTTCGCCATGCAGCTGGTGGCCGGCATCCGCTTCTTTGGCCCCGAGCGGGAGCGCACGGAGGACGGCTACATCCGCATGCACGCCCCGCAGGCCAACGGCATGCGGCAGCTGGGCTGGTTCCCGCTGATGCTCACCACCGCGTCGGAAGCGCCGGAGGTGGTGCAAAAGGCCATCGCGGGCGGGGCCATCGGGCTCAAGCTCTACCAGGACCTCGACTCGGCGCAGGTGGCGGCGCTGGTGCAGGCCGCGCACGCCGTGGGCATGCCGGTGTGGGGCCACGCCTGGGTGCAGCCGGCGAGCGTGCTGGAGCAGTCCACCGCCGGCCAGGACGGCGTGGTCCACGCCGCCGGGCTCGTGGGGGAGCTGCTGGATCACTACGCCCGCGACAGCCTGCGCACCTCGAGCTACCTGCTCCGCATCACCGCCGACTCCGCCACCGGCACCTCGGCCCATGCGCCCGCCGTGCTGGCCGCGCTCGATACCCTGGCCGCCCGCGGCACCTTCCTCGAGCCCACCCTGCACGTGGCCGAGCTGAGTGCCCGCCGCGCCGGCGCGCACCGCCGCCCCGTGCCCACCCTGCCCGACCGCTACGCCCTGGCCGCCGGCACCTTCGGCGTGGCCGTCACCCGGGAGGCCGTGGCACGCGGCGTCCGCCTCACCGCCGGCACCGACCACACCGCCTACGGCCCGCCGAGCGAGCGGGCCATGCTCACCGAGGAACTCCGCCTCTTCGTGGACTCCCTGGGCCTCACCCCCGCGCGCGCCCTCCTCGCCGCCACCCGCGACGCGGCCCTCGCCATCGGCCCGGTGGCCAGGGACCTCGGCACCATCGCACCCGGCAAGCGCGCGGACCTGCTGCTCCTCCGCGCCGATCCCCTCGCCGACATCACGAGCCTGACACAGGTGGAGTGGGTGATGCGGGATGGGGTGCGCTACCTCCCCGACTCGCTCCGCGCCACTCCCTGACGCACCACGGGGCTCGTCTCAGAAAGACGAGCCCCGCCGCACGCGTCCCCGCATTCGCCCCCTCCCAGCCCACCACGCCCGATCCCCTCACCCCCACGTCTGTAGCGGCCGGATATATCCGGCCGCTACGTACGTAGTGCTAAGGGGATGCTGCGTGGGGAGCTCGAGGACTTGGGACGAGCTTCTGTAGCGGTCGGGTATATCCGGTGACTGCGTATTCCCCGCCCGTCCACGAGCCGGTGAAGATCCCCGCCCACCCGTGGATACCCGAGCAGCGCCGGCCACAAACCACACGTGAAGCCGCCTCGGTGCCGCTGTTGCAGTAGAGGATGATGTCCGTAATCGGGCGTGATGCCCTGCGCCGCGTACGCGGTGCGCAGGTCGGCGACGGACTTCCACACCAGGGCCAGGTCGCGCTTCTCGAGGTCGTCCTTCCAGGGGTGGTTCACGGCGCCGGGGATGTGCCCGCGCCGCATCTGCGCTCCGGCTGAGCCGGCGAACTGCTCCGGGGGGCGGGCGTCCACCAGGAGGACGCCGTTGCCGCGGGAGGCGGCCTGGACCTGCTCCAGTGAGGCGACGGCGGGACGGAAGCCCCGGCCACTCATGCCCCGGGGGACCGGGCGGCGCGGGTAGCGCTGCGTGAGGGGCCGGCCCTCGAGCTCCCAGCGCGCGTACCCGCCGTCGAGCACGCGGACGCGGGGCACGCCCATGGCGGCGAGGAGCCACGCCGTGAAGGTGGCGTCGATGTCGAGCTGGTCGCCGGCGCTGTAGACCACCACCATCCGCCGGGGATCCACCCCCACCCGGCGGAAGAGCGAGGCGTACGCCCCGGGCTCCAGCAGCTGGAAGGGGAGCTCTCCCTGCTGCGCGCGCAGTGTCTCGATCGAGAGCCAAGCGGCGTTCGGGAGGTGGTTCTGGAGGTAGCTGCTCCAGGCGGCACGCACGTCGAGCAGCGACACGCTGTCGAGGAGGGGCACCAGCGCCTCGGGCGTGATGAGCGCCACTCGCGGCGGGGGATCCGCCTCGACGGCCTGGGACGCAAGGGGCGTCGTCCGGCCGAGCGCCACGAGGAGCGCCAGGGCGAGCCAGGGAGCCGGCCGTCTCATGAACCCTCCTCGTCGAGACCCAGTGCCGCGCGCTCCATCTCCTGGTACACCCGCGCGGCGTTGCGGCGGATGCGGCTGTTCCGCGTCACCGGCCGCCGTTCGTCCGGCGGCGGGAAGGCCTCGACGGCGCGCCGCTGGGAGCGGCCGCGCGCCACCTCCGCCTGCATGGAGTCGCGGAGCGTGGTGATGTACTGCCGGGTGAGGCGCGTCAGTTCCGTTGGGTCGCTCGGGATGCGGCCGTGGCCGGGAACCACCACCCGCGGCTTGAGCGAATCGATGAGATCCACCGTGCGGAGCAGGATCTTCGAGTTGCCGTCCACCACCATGGTGATCCCGTCCTCCACCAGGATGTCGCCAGCGAAGAGCACGCGGTCGGACGGCACCCACACCATGAGGTCGCCGAGCGAGTGCGCCTGGCCGGGGTGGAACACCACCACCTCGCGCCCGCCGAGGCGGAGGGTGTCCCAGCCGGTCACGGGATGATCGGGGGCATTGGCAAACTCGAACCCCACCAGCTCCTGCAGCCCCACCACGCTGTGCCAGTCCGCCATCTCCGCATCCGGCCCGCCCTCGGCCGCGAGCACCCGGCTGTTCGGGTGCGACACGACCTGCGCCCCGGCGCGCTTGAACTCGATGGCACCGAACGACATGTCGGGATGATGGGCGTACAGCACCAGGTACCGGAGTGGCGCCTGGCTCCGGGTGCGGATGGTGCGGATCACCGCGCGGGCCTGCGCCGGGCTCGCCAGGCCGCCCACCGCGATCACCCCCTCGCGTGTGGCAATGAAGCCGGCGTTGGGACGCCCCTCGGCGCCCTTCCCGGTATCACCCCGCACCACCCACACGCCCTGCCCCGCGCGCTGCAGCGGGTAGAGTGTCCGCTCCGTGGTCACCGAGAACATCCGCGGCTTGGGCGCCGCCGAGTCCTGCGCCCGGGCCGGCACCGCCACACACACAGCGGCGAGGGCGCCCCAGGGGAGCGCCCTCGCCAGGATGCCGGCGGCGCCTCGGCGCCGCATCGGATGCCGCGTCACGCCGTGGCGAACTTGAGCTCGGCCGTGCCGCTGTACTTCCCGCCGCGGTTGTCGGTCCACAGGAAGGTGAGCGCGCCTTCCTTCTCCGCCTTGAGCTGGAAGCTCACGATCGGGTCCTTGGAGATCCCGCTGGTCCACTCGAACCGCGCGATCTCCTCGTCGCCCAGCGTCACCTGCACGTCCTTGATGAACCAGGGCGGGATGATCTCGGCGTTGGCGTCGCGGAAGAAGCCGGTGTCCATGGGATGCTGCACGGCCACCTGCACCCGGATCACGTCGCCGCGCTGGATCCGCGGGGGCAGGACGATCTTGGTCTTTCCGGTTTCCATGATGGTCACCCGCACCCGTTGAGGGTGGTCTCAACCTTGAGATAGCTCGCGTACAGCTCGCCGGTGTTGAGCTCGGCGATGCCGCGGATCCAGCTGGTCCGCTTCATCTTGATGCGGGTCTGGAGGTTCACCGGCCCGAGCGCGGGCGTGAAGTGGAACGCCGTCACCAGCGGGTCGGGGTTGTGGTCCACAATGAGGAACAGGCTCTTCACGTACTGCTGCGCCGTCATCGGCAGGTCCGACTCGAGGATCACCGGCACGTAGCGCCCGTCCTCGGCCATGAGCGGGATGTCGAGCGTCACGTGGCCCGTGGTGATGGGCCGGCCCTGGAAGCGGTCCTGGTAGATCTTGGCCACGATCTCGTTGGGGATCGGGGGCGGGTCGTCGCCGTGGGCCAGGCGGGTGACCCGGCCCATGGCCGGCAGCGCGGTCCGCGCCCCGCTGACGCCCTCCACCGCCGCGGCCAGGCCGAGCACGCCCACGGCCTGCAGGAAGCGGCGACGGCCGCTGTCGTTTGGCTGTTCCATGTTGGTCTCCTCCGGGTGGCTCCCCTCAAGCTGCGGCCGGCGGCCGCGCCCGTCAATCATCGCTCGTCAGCGCGTCCACCAGCCGAAGCGCCACGGCGGCGAAGTGCTTCACCTCCCGCCGGCTCCGGGCCACCAGCATGGCCCCCTCGAGGCCGGCCAGCAGGGCGGCGGCCGCGGTCTCCGGCTTGCCCTCGAAGCGGAACACGCCCTGGGTCCGCCCCTCGCCCAGCACCCGCGCCAGCCACGCCTCATTGTCGGCAAAGAACCCATTCACTTCCGCCATCACCCGCTCCGGCAGGGTGGCCGAGGTGGAGGCCAGCATGCCGTAGAGGCACATGTGGTCCCCGTCCCGGAGCGCGTCCTGGAACAGCCGCACGTAGCGCATCAGGCGGCGGGTGGGGTCGGGGTGTTCCGCCTCCAGCCGGGCCAGCTTCGCCGCGAAGGCGGCCCGGTACCGCGCGGCCACCGCCCGCGCCAGGTCGCCCTTGCTTGGGAAGTGGTAGTGGATGGAGGCGTTGCGGATGTTGAGCGGCGCCGAGATGTCGGCGTAGCTGAAGGCCTCGTAGCCGCGGGTCTGGATCAGGCCCTCGGCGAGGTCGAGGATGCGGTCGGCGGTGGCGCTGGCCATGGTGCAATCTACCAGTAGGTAGGGACCGGTCAACCACCCGGCCCCGTCCGCCTACTGGGTGGCCAGGGCGCCCACGGCCCGCTCCCGGGCCAGCCGGTCCAGCTTCTCGAGCGGCAGCTCCATGAGGAGCGCGATCCGCCGGTCCAGGGTGATGAGCGTGTCGCGGAAGGCGCGGAGTTTCTCCTCGTCGCTCCCCTCCACCTCCGCGGGATCGGCCATCCCCCAATGGGCGAAGACCGGCTTGCGGGGAAAGATCGGGCAGGCCTCCCTGGCCCGGTCACAGACCGTGATCACGAAGTCCCAGTCCTCACCCTCCAGTCCCTCGATGGACTTGGGCACCTTGCCCCGCCACTCGATGCCGCGCTCCGCCAGCACCCGCACCGCGTACGGGTTGACCTGCGGCGCCGGCCTGGAGCCGGCGCTCGCCACCACGAACCGCCCGGCACCCCGCTCGGCGAGCAGCGCTTCCGCGATCTGGCTCCGCGCGGAGTTGCCGGTGCAGAGCACCAGCACCCGGTACGGCGTCAGGTGCCCACGGAGGTCCCGGCGCAGGCAGGCCGCGCTCGAGGGACACGTCCCCCGGAACTCGCTGGTCCCGCGAATGCCCTCCGGCGCCTGGTCGCGCGATGCCGGTTCCCAGCCCAGGTGGCGGAAGAAGGGCTCGGCCGTCGTGGTGAGGAGCCAGAGTTCACGCAGGCCGGCGCGCACGGCCTCGGCCTCCACGTGCTGCACCAGCGCCCGGCCCAGTCCGGTGCCCCGTCGTGCCGGCCCCACGGCGAGCGAGCGCAGCAGGCCGGCCTCGCCCTGCCGCTCGAGTGCCACCACGCCCTCGAGGCCCTGCGCGCCCTCGACCCCGAAGAACCGCGGCAGGAGCGCGGGATCCAGGTCCTCGACGGGCAGCGCGCTTGCCCCGAGCAGCGCCCGGATGGCCGGCAGGCGATCAGGGCGCAGCTCCTGGATCGGGGCGCTCACGACCCGCAGCAGTCCGGGCCGCAGCACGCGGCCGCCACGGGCAGGCCCTTCGCGGCGGGCTTGGTGGCGCGGATGAAGGCGCCCATCACCTTGCCGTCGATCTGGGGCGCCACGGTGGCGGCATCGAGCCCCGCGTCCACCAGGAAGGTCATGGCGTCCTCGCCGCTGTAGATCCGCGTCGGCTCCACGCCCGCGGCCTCGAAGCCGGCCGCCGTCAGCTTGGCGACGTACTCGGCTTCATCCAGCGCGCCGGCCACGCAGCCGGTCCAGAGCGCCATGCTGGCGCGCACCGCCTCGGGGATGGCCCCGCGGGTGACGACGTCCGAGACCGCGAAGCGCCCGCCCGGCTTGAGCACCCGGAACGCCTCGGCGATGACCTTGTCCTTGTCGCCGGAGAGGTTGATGACGCAGTTGGAGATGATCACGTCCACGCTGTTGTCGGGGAGCGGGATGGCCTCGATCTGGCCCTTCAGGAACTCCACGTTGGTGGCGCCCGCCTCCTGCTGGTTCTTCCGCGCCAGGGCCAGCATCTCGTCGGTCATGTCGAGGCCGTAGGCCTTGCCCGTGGGCCCCACGCGCTTGGCGGAGAGGAGCACGTCAATGCCGCCGCCCGAGCCCAGGTCCAGCACCACCTCGCCCGGACGCAGCTCGGCGAGCGCCGTCGGGTTGCCGCAGCCCAGCGAGGCGAGGAGCGCCGCCTCGGGCACCTCGGTGGACTGCACCGCATCGTAGAGGTCGCGGGTGATGATGTCCGGGTCGCAGCTCGACCCGGTGCCGCAGCACCCTGCCTTGGTTCCCTGCTGCGCCCGCTTGGCGGCCTCGCCGTAGCGCTCCTTCACGATCTGCACGATCTCCGACATGTCCCGCTCCTTCTATCAAGAAATTTTGATGAATAAGAGAAAAAGAAAAGGCGGCGTCCCGCCTAGCAGCACTTCACCTTGAGCGCCCGCACCGCGCGCATCGGAGACAGCTCGGCCAGCTGCGACTCCAGTCCTTCCAGGGCGCCCGGCACCAGCGAGTAGTAGGCCCAGCGTCCCTCGCGTCGGTCCTGCACCAGGCCCGCTTCCTTGAGCGTCTTGAGGTGGAAGGAGAGCCGGGACTGGCCCGCCTCCATCACCGCCGTCAGGTCGCAGACGCACCGCTCCCCGTTCCGGAGCAGCGCCACGATGGCCAGGCGCGTCTCGTCAGAGAGGGCATGGAACGTCCGCGCCAGGCGCGCGAGGTCGGTCGGGGTGGTCAGCGTGGGCATGCGACAATCCTATCAAGTTTTCTTGATGTGTCAACACGCCACCCGCCGCGGAAGTTCCCGCCCCTACCGCACCACGCCGCGGGCCCAGTCGAGCAGCGCCACCTGGGCCGGCAGCAGGCCGGGCCGTCCGGCGGCCGCCGCGAGGAGGCGCGGCAGGTCCTCCGCGACGTCCACATCCGGGAGCACCTCGAGCTCGGCCAGCGGGCCGTGCTCCCCGACGGCGGCCCGGAACGCGGCCGCCGTGCCCTCGGTGCCATACGGCACCCCTTCCCACGCCTCACGCGGCAGGGCGGCCCGGCCGCCGAAGAGATAGAAGCCGCCGTCGAGCGCGGGGCCCAGGACATAGGGGGTGGCCGGCTCGGCGAGGTGCCGGACGGCGCGCGCCAGGTGCGCCGGCGCGAGCAGCGGCAGGTCCGAGCCCACGAGGATCGCGGCGCCGTGCTCGGCCCGCAGGGCCTCGTAGGTGGCCGCCATCCGCGTGCCGAGCCCGCCCTCGCCCTGCCAGAGCGCGGGGAAGCCGCGCCAGCGGGGGTGGCCCAGGCCCTCGCGTTCCGTCACCGCCCACACGGGCACGAGCCCCGGCAGCTCCACGCACGCGGCCCGCACCGCGGCCTCCACCGCGTCGAGGGCCAGCCGCCCGAATTCCGCGGCCGCCTCCGCCCCGATCCCCGCGACCAGCCGCGTCTTGGCGGGCGAGAGGCCTGGCGTCCGCGCAAAGATCGCGAGCGCCGTGCGGCGCCGGCTCAGCGCGTCCGGAGCCATCGCCAGGCTTCGGGCAGCGCCTGCGCCCAGGTCCGCGCGGCGAAGCGCGCGGTGGTGCGGAGCCAGCCCTGCTCACGGTAGCGCCGTGCGCTGGTGCCGAGGGGAAGCCCGATGGGGCGCACCGCGCATCCTGCCCGCCGGGCGGCCCATACCAGCAGGTGATCCTCCCCGTACGGCACATCCTCGCGGAAACCACCCAGCGCCTCGAAGCGGTCCCGTGCCAGGGCCAGTCCCTGGTCCCCGAACGGCAGCCCCAGCGCGCGCGAGCGCACCCACGCGCCGGCCTCGTTGAGCAGCACGGCCCGCGGGCCGTCCGCCTGGAAGTGAAGGTCGAAGTACCACATCGCCCCCGGATCCCGGGCCAGCGCGCCGAGCAGGATGGGCACCGTGCCCGGCACGGGCGCCGAGTCGGCGTGGAGGAACCAGAGGAAGCGGCCGCGTGCCCGGGCCGCCGCGCGATTCTGCTGCCGGGCCCGCCCCGCCGGCCCGTCGCACCAGCGCACCTCGCCGCCCGCCGTGACGCGGCCGAGGTCTTCCGGCGCCGGCGTGGTGGCGCTGAGGAGGACCTCGCCCCGGCCGGCCACTTCGGGGAGGAGCGCGGGCAGGAGCGCGCGCCACGCCTCGTCGCCCGGGCCCACGGGGATGACGACGCTGAGGAGGGGAACGGGCGGGGCGGTCATGGAGCCGACGGGACCCATGGCCGGCCCGGGCTCACTGGGCGTGCGCCAGGAGCGGGAGGCGGTAGTCCGCCGGCAGCAGCAGCTGGTGGGTGGCGCCGTGGGCCGCCTCCACCAGCGTGGCCACGTAGTGCTGGTGGACGTCGGGAACGTACAGCCGCGCCACGGTGCCGTGCAGCGAGTCGCCGGCCACGGCGATGCGGCGCGCCACGCCGGCGTGGCTGGCCGAGATCAGGTAGGCACCCTCGGCCACCACGGAGTCCACGGTGCCGCCGGCCACGTCGAAGAGGAGCGCGCCGGTGTTGGTGGCGGGGCCGAGCACCACCACCTCGAGGTAGCCGGGTTCCGGCCCGGGATCCGGCCCGTCGCCGCCGCACGCCGCGAGCGCGGCGCCGAGCGCCGCCGCGGCCAGGAGCCGGCGCGGCCTCACGGCGCCACCCCCGCCACCTGCTTGGCCTGGAGGAACGCCAGCCAGTCGCCGGTGTCGTAGCGGCCGTTCTGGTTGCCCTGCGCGTCGAGGGAGTCGAGCGCCGCCTGGCCCAGGGTGGCGCGGCCCAGCAGGGCGTCGTTCACCGTGGGCAGCGCCAGCACCACGCCGCCGGTGGGCGTGAGCGCCAGGCGGAACGCCATGGCGCCGCCCGGCTGGAGCTGACGGATCGAGTCCAGCGTGAAGCCGGCGGTGAGGCCCTGGTTGTCGAGCGCGGCGGGCGTGGTGGCGGGCCCGAACACGGTGTTGTCCGTGCTGCCGGGCCAGGGGTCGCCCGCGTCGCCGCGGTTCTTGCCGCCGGGGGCGCGGAGCTGGTTCAGGCCATCGGCCTGCACCAGCGCCACGCCGTGCACCGGCCCCACGTTCACCCGGTTCCCCGAGCTGAAGCCCCAGGTGCTCACCTGGCCCTGGTCGATGTGCCAGACCAGGAGCCCCGGCATCTTGGCGCAGCTGCGCGTCCGGAAGGTGCACGCCGGGTTCATCTGCGCCGTGTCGGTGCCGAGCGCCTGGCGGTTCTCCAGCAGGAAGTACTCGTCCGTCCCGCTCACCGGTAGCACCAGCACGGTGTCCCCCTGCGCCACGGGGCCCAGCGTCACCGGCCCCGCCGCGCCGAGCGTGTCGACGGCCACCCAGCCCAGCTCGGCCAGCGACCAGCCGTCGAATGCTCCCGGGCTGTAGGGCCGGCTGTAGGACCCGCTCCCCATGATGCTCCACTCGCCCACGCCCTGCGTCACGCCCGGCGAGCCGAGGTTGGTGTCGTACAGGTCGGGGAGGCCGAAGGCGTGGCCGGTCTCGTGGGCCACCACGCC
>JBGAOL010000119.1:0-10358 GCA_044221825.1 Gemmatimonadales bacterium | reverse complement strand
CTGCCCCTCGTCCACCGTGACGATGGCGTCCATCGCGCTGTCGATGATCCCCTCGAACTGCGCCTGGCCCGCGAGGATCCGGCGACCAGCCTGGTCCAGGGCCGTGGCCACCTGCCCGAGCTCGCCGCCGAGCGCGCGCCGCTCCCCGGTGGCCAGCTCGCCACGCGCCAGCTGGTCGGCCTGCCGGGCCAGGGACTCGAGCGGGTCCAGCACCAGGTACCGGCTGGTGACCCAGAAGCCGAGGACCAGCAGCGTCAGGGCCACGGCCGCCACCAGCGCGGCGCGCGTGCCCTGCGCCTCGGCGGGCGCGTACACGTCCCTGCGGTGGAAGCCCACCGAGACCAGGAGGCCCGGCCGCTCCCCGGGCAGGGGCACGCGGGTGAAGGAGAAGATCCGCGGCTGCCCGTCCACGCCCGTCGCCTCGACCTGGCCCGCGGTGTCGCGGGCGAAGCGCTGGAACAGCGAGTCGGTGCCGCGCTGGCCGATCCAGCGCTCGGGCTCGGGATGACGGAGGATGATGACCCCGTCCGGATCGAGCACCGTGAGCGAGGCCCCCGGCGGCAGGGCGGTGGACACGACCCGGCTCGTCAGCTCCACGAGGTCGAGCGTGGCGAAGGCCACGCCCGTGATGCGGTTGCCGAGGTCGCGGATCGGGGTGCTCACGCGGAGCACCCGCCGGCCGGTCACCAGCCCCACCTGGTAGCGGCCGATGGTGGTGATGCCCTCGCGAATGGTGCGCTGGAACCAGGGTTCCGCCGCGAGGCTCGTGCGCTCCCGGAGCGGCGCGCCGCTGCAGAACATGTGGCCCGCCGTGTCGGCGGCGCCGATGTTGGAATAGCGCGGCGAGGCCGCCAGGAGCCGGGCGGCGTAGGCGCTGCACTCCTCCGCCCGGTGGGCCCGCGCGGCGGACCACTCCGAGAAGCTCAGCACCAGCTCCTGCGCCCCGCCAAGCCCCTCCTTCACGGCCTGGGCAGTCTGGCTGGCCAGCAAGCGGGTCTCGGCGAGGGCGCGCTGGCGCAGCAGGCGGCGGGTGGACAGCGCCTCCCAGGTCACGAACGCCGTGGCCACGAGGACGCCGCCAAAGGTGAGCAGGGCCAGCTGCGCCCGCAGCGTTCCGGGACGCCCGAGCGCCATCAGGCCGGCCCCAGGGCGGGGCGCCGGGCGGGCCGGTGCGGGAGGGAGAGGATGCCCGTCAGCTTCATGTCAGTCCGGGGAACCTGCCCCCTCAGGAGGGGTGATGCAATACCCCTTAAGAGGTAGGCCGGCCCGGGAGGGCGGGCCACTGCTGCGTCACGCAGTGGAACGACCCGAGCCCCCACACCAGGTCGATGGAGTTGACGGGCACCACCCGGCGACCCGGGAAGCACCCGGCCAGCACGGCCTGGGCCTGGGCGTCGGTGGCCGGATGGTATGCCGGCATCAGGACCACGCCGTTCCCGATGTAGAAGTTGGCGTAGCTGGCCGGCAGCCGCTGGTCATCCTGGTACATCGCCGGCGGCATGGGGAGGGTGAGGATGCGGAACGGGCGGCCGTCCTGGTCCCGCATCTGGCGCAGGCGCTCCAGGTTGTCGCGCAGCGGGTGGTAGTTGGCGTCGCGCGGGTCATCCTCAACCACCGTCACGATGGTGGAGGGATCGGTGAAGCGGGTGAGGTCGTCCACGTGGCCGTCGGTGTCGTCGCCCTCGATGCCGTCGCCGAGCCAGAGGATGTGGGTGACGCCGAGGTAGTCGGCGAGGTGCTGCTCGATCTGGGCCCGGGTGAGGCCCGGATTGCGATTGGGGTTGAGCAGGCAGCTCTCGGTGGTGAGCAGCGTGCCGGCGCCGTTCACGTCCAGGCTGCCGCCCTCCATGATGATGCCGGGGCTGAACACCTTGATCCCGTACTTCTTGCCGACACGGGTGGGGATCACGTCGTCGTCGTCGAACGGCGGGTACTTGCCGCCCCACGCGTTGTAGCCCCAGTCGATGATGGCCTCCTCGCTCCGGCCGGAGGCCGTCTCCCGCTGCACGAAGATGGGGCCGTGATCGCGGCACCAGGCGTCGTTGGTGGGGTTGTGGTGGAACACCACGGCGCCCGCTCCCGCCCGCTTGCCGAGCGGGATCCCCGCCGCCGTCAGCAGGCCCCTGACCGCCTCCTCCATGGCCTCATCGCGGACGTTGATGTGCACTTCCTCCTGCGGCGCCAGGTGCCGGACGATCTCGCAGAAGACGCCCGGCACGGGCGCAAACTTCCCCGGCCACGAGGCCTCCTTGTGCGGCCAGGAGAGGAAGGTGCCGCGGTGCGGGGCCCATTCGGCGGGCATCCGGAAGCCGGCGGCGGCAGGGGAGCCGGGGGTGAAGCGGTTCATGTGGTACCGGGGTCGAGGATCGGGAAGCAGGTGCGCACCAAGCTAACCCGTTGCGCCATTGGCTGATGACCCGTCGAGGGCGGCCGGGCTCCATGAAGAACCGTTGTGCGGAGGCCGTCCTGTAGCGTCCACTCGACGGTGTTGCATCGTTTCGCTGCAATGGCCGTCTGATCAATCATCCTAAATATCTGAGGAGTAAGCGTTTAGGCACAATAATCCGTGCCTGCCGTTCGCGTGCGCGGTTCGCAGGGAACCGGCCCCGGGGTTGCATTCATGAATGTCAGATGACTGGACCGCGCCTCGAGCGAACGGTCTGGCTTCCGGTCTTCCCTCAACTCCGAAGGAGGCTTCCTCTCATGGGAAGCGCGCGCACCGCCCGGCGAGCCGTATCGGCCGCCCTGCTCACCCTCCTCCTTGCCGCGTGCCAGGACGATCCGGCCGCACCTGCCTTGGAGCTGACGCAGGCCACGCGGGCATCGGCGGTCCGCAGCAGCCTGACGCCGCTCGGCAGGGCCGTCTTCAACGACGAGAATCTCTCCCTGCGCCGCAACCAGTCGTGCGCCTCCTGCCATGATGCCGCGTGGGGCTTCAGCTCCCCCAACAGCCGGCTCAACGCGGCCGGCGCGGTCCTGCCCGGCTCGGTGCGTGATCGCTTCGGCAACCGCAAGCCGCCGAGCGCCGCCTACGCCACCCAGGCGCCGGTGCGCTACTTCGACGACGTCGACGAGACCTATGTGGGCGGGAACTTCTGGGATGGCCGTGCCACCGGTGCCCGCCTCGGCAGCCCGGCGGCGGAGCAGGCGCTCGGCCCCTTCCTGAACCCCGTTGAGATGGCGCTCCCCGACCCGGCGTGCGTGGTGTTCCGGGTCTCGAAGGGCCGGTACCGGCAGCTCTTCCGTGAGGCACTCGGCCGCTCGGGGCAGGTGCTGACCTTCCCCGCCAACACCGAGGCGCTCTGTGCCCAGGAAGGGAGCAAGATCCCGCTCTCGCTGGCCGACAGCGCCACCATGATGGCCCAATACGACCTGATCGGCCTGGCGGTGGCCGCCTTCGAGGCCTCCCCCGAGGTGAACTCGTTCAGCTCCAAGTACGACGCCGTCCTGGCCGGCCAGGCCCGCTTCACGGTCGAAGAGGCGCGCGGCTTCGGGGTCTACAATGGCAAGGGCGGCTGCTTCGCCTGCCACCCGGCCGCGGGGCCGCAGGCCCTGTTCACCGACTACACCTATGACAACATCGGCGTGCCGGCCAACCCGGAAAACCCCGTGTATGTCGGCAACCCCGCCTTCCTCGACCTGGGCGTCGGCGGCCACACCGGGGAGCCGAGCGAGCACGGCAAGGTGAAGGTGCCGACCCTGCGCAACCTTACCCGCGTGGGCATGCGGGCCGGGCGGAAGGCCTACATGCACAACGGCGCCTTCAAGAGCCTGGAGCAGGTGGTCCACTTCTACAACACCCGCGACGTGCTGCCGGCGTGCAATACGGTGGGCCGCCCCCGCTTCGGCGTGAACTGCTGGCCTGGACCGGAGGTCACCGAGAACGTCAATACCGACGAGCTCGGCAACCTCGGGCTCAACGCCAGCGAGGAAGCTGCGCTGGTGGCCTTCCTCCACACCCTCGACGACGGCTACGAATCCCGCGGCCACGCGCCCGGCGGCATCTGAGTCCTCCCGGAACGACCAACGGGGGCCGCACCGGAATCACGGTGCGGCCCCCGTTGCATTGGCGCGCACGGCGCGTCAGTCGATGTAGCGCCGGGTGATGTCGCCGTAGCTCTCCACCCGCCGGTCCCGCAGGAACGGCCAATGGGTGCGGGCGAAGTCGGTGCGCGAGGGGTCGATGGGCACGATGAGGATCTCCTCGCCGGTGCCGGCCTTGGCCAGGATCTCCCCGTTCGGTGCGGCGACGAAGCTGCCGCCCCAGAACTCGATGCCCTGGTTGGGGCCCGGCTCCACGCCCACGCGGTTGACCGCGCACACATAGACGCCGTTGGCGATGGCGTGGCTCCGCTGGATGGTCTCCCACGACGCCTGCTGGGCCGCGCCGTACTCCGCCTTCTCCGGCACCAGCCAGCCGATGGCCGTGGGGTAGAACAGCACCTGCGCGCCGGTGAGCGCCGTGAGCCGGGCCGCCTCCGGGTACCACTGGTCCCAGCAGATCAGCACGCCCGCCTTACAGTACCTGGTGTCCCACGACCGGAAGCCCAGGTCGCCGGGGGTGAAGTAGAACTTCTCGTAGTAATTCGGGTCGTCCGGGATGTGCATCTTCCGGTACTTGCCGAGGTACGAGCCGTCCGCGTCCAGGATGGCGGTGGTGTTGTGGTAGAGGCCCTCCGCCCGCTTCTCGAACAGCGAGGCGATGAGCACGATGCCGAGTTCGCCCGCCAGCTTGGCCAGCACCTCGGTGCTGGGTCCCGGGATGGGCTCGGCCAGCTTGAAGAACTCGTGGTCCTCGGTCTGGCAGAAGTAGCGGCTGCGGAAGAGCTTNATCGTACGTGCCGGTGAAGCTGAAGCCGCCCCCGCTGGCGGTGAGGGCGCCGGTGGAAGGATCGTAGGTGCCGGTCACGGTGAAGGTGCCGCCGAAGGTGACGGTTCCGGTGATGTTCACCGGCGCCAGCAGCGCCGCCGCCCCGGCCGGCGGCGCCGGCGAGCCCGTCTCCGCCACGAACTCCACGGCGCCCGAACTCTGGCCGTCATCCGAGGAGAGGATCCCGGCGAAGGTGGTCTGGTTGTTGTTGGGGCCGTTGCCGCCGCCACCGTCGCCGCCGCATGCGGCTGCGAGGAGCAGGGAGGCAAGCGCGAACAACCGGCCCGGGCGGGACAGGGACGTGGCCATGAACGACTCCAGTTGAGAGGGGGTGCCCCAGGGTGGGGGCCTAACGGCAGACGCTGCCGAGGCGTACCTTAGGCCGTGGGCGTTAACCCGCCGTCCGGGCCGCGTTAACTGGTTGCCCGGCCGCCGGTTCCCCCGTTCCAGAAGCCATGATCCGGTTCCTCACCCTCGGGCCAGTCGACCTCCGGGGCGCGGATGGCGCGCCCGTGGCGGCGGTGCTGACCCAACCCAAGCGCACCGGCGTCCTGCTGGCGCTGACCCTCGTGGCCGGAGCCGGCAGCGGGTTCATCCGTCGCGACACCCTCCTCCCGCTCTTCTGGCCGGACTCCCCCGAGGAAAAGGCCCGGAACTCCCTCCGCCAGGCGGTGCACCAGCTCCGTCGGGCGCTGGGCGAGGACGCGATCACCGGGCGGGGGACCGAAGAGCTCGGGGTGGACCACGACCGTCTCTGGTGCGACGCCCGTGCCTTCAGCGACGCGCTGGCCGGCGGGCGCCTCGAGGACGCGCTCGGGATGTACCGGGGCGACCTGGCCGCGGGGCTGCACGTGGCCGGCTGCCCGGAGTTCGCGGAGTGGCTGGACGGGGAGCGGCGGCGCCTGCGTCGTGAGGCGATCGGGGCCGCGGGCCGCCTGGCGGATGCGGCGACGGCCGCCGGGGGACGTGGCGACCGCACTGGGGTGGGCCCGGCGCGCGGTGGCGCTGGCGCCGCTCGAGGAGGAGCCGGCGCGGCGGCTGATCACCTTGCTCGACCAGGCGGGAGACCGGGGCGGGGCGCTGGCGGAGTTCGAGTTGCTCACCAGTCGCCTGCGGCGTGAGCTCGAGGTGGCACCCTCCGCCGAGACGCGGAGCCTCGTGGCCACCCTTCGCGCCCGCCCGGCCGAACCCCGGCATACCCCGCTCGCCATCCCCATTCCGTCACTCCCCGAGGAGCTCCGGCCGCCGGCCACGCCGACGCCGGCAGCCCGTCCCCAGCCGCAGCGGCTGGGCCGCCTTGCCCTGATCGCAGCGGTGCTGGTGCTGCTGGCGGGAGCCCTCTGGCCCTTCGTGCGCCGGCCGCGCGCAGGGGTACCGCTCGACCCCACTCACGTGATGGTGGCCCCCTTCCGGGTCAGCGGCGCGGCGCCGGCGCTCGGGTACCTGCGCGAGGGGATGGTGGACCTGCTGGCCATGAAGCTCGGCGACGGCGGGCCGCTCGGCGCCGTGGACCCGCGCGCCGTGCTCGGTGCCTGGCGCCGGCTGGCGCCGGGGACCGAGACGGACCTGGCCCCGGAGCAGGCGGCACAGGTGGCCAGCCGGCTCGGGGCCGGCCGGCTCGTGTTAGGCTCCGCGGTGGGGACGGAGGGCGGCCTGACGCTCTCGGCGCGGCTGTTCGAGGTGCGGAGCGGCGCGGTGCGCGCCTCGGCGGAGGTGCGGGGAACGGTGGACAGCCTGCCGGCGCTCATCGACCAGCTGGTGGCGGCGCTCCTGATCGGCGAGGCGCAGGGTACGCCCGACAACCTCGCCACTCGCAGTACCGCCTCGCTGCCGGCGCTTCGCGCGTGGCTTGCGGGGCGCATTGCCTACCGGCACGGGGACTACGCGCTGGCCCTGGCCCACTTCACCGAGGCGACGACGCTCGACGGCACCTTTGCGCTGGCCTGGCTCTGGCGCGCCGACGCGGCCGACTGGATGGCGGACCGGCTGCAGGCTCTCGCCAACGATCACGCCGTGGCGCTGCGCGGGCGGCTGGGGCCCGCGGACCGGGCCTACCTGGCCGCCGTGGTGGGGCCGAACTGGCCGGCCGAGTCCCCCCCGGCGGCACAGCTGGCGGCCTGGGAGGACGTGGTGCGGCTGGCCCCGGACCGGCCCGAGGGGTGGTACGGCCTGGGCGACCAGCTCTTTCACCGAGGTGCCGCGCTCGGCGCCGACTCCAACTACGTGCGAGCGGAGGCGGCGTTCGAGCGCGCCCATGCGCTCGACTCCACCTACGTGGCGCCGCTCACCCACCTGGTCTACATCGCGTTGTTGCGGCAGGATCCGGCCCTGCTGGCCCGGGCCGCGCAGCGACTCGGCGCCGCGGACTCGGCCGCACTTGGCGAGAGTTCCCTGGCCCTCCGCCTGGCCCTGGCCGCGGGTGACAGCGCCGCCGTCGCCCGATTCCGGGCCCGGCTCCCGGTGCTGGCGCCCGCCACGCTGATCCAGATCACTTCGTGGAGCCTGCTCGAGGGCGTCGGCGTGGGCGACGGGCTCCGCGCCAGCCAGCTCCACTTGGCCGCCGCCCAGCCCCGTGCGGACCGGGTCTACGCCCTGGGTGCCCGGCTGTGGGTGACCGCGACGGTGGGGCAATTCGGGGAGTACGAGCGTGTCCGGGCGGAACTGGCCCGGCTCAGCGTGGAGCCCCGCGCGGCGGAGGTGCCGATCCTGAACGCCATGGGTGCCGATGGGGATACCGCGGCCGTCGCGCCCGCACTCGCGGCGCTGCGCCGCACTCGTGATGGTCGCATCGCCGACCTCTACGCCGACTTGTGGCGCGGCTGGAGCGGGGCGCCCGTGGATTCGGCGCGGTTCAGCACCCTGCTCAGCGCGCTGCCCCATGCCACGCCTGATGAGCGGGCGTGGCACCGGCAGCTGGAGCTGATTTCGCTGGGGCTGCGCCGCTGCGCGCCGGCGGACCCAGCCGCCCCGGGAGTACTGGACCGGCTGGAGGCCTGGCGTGATGCGCAGGCGGGGCGACAGCTCGACCTGGTTCACTTCGTCCTGGCCGAGTGCTATGCGCGCCTCGGCCGGCCCGCAGAGGCCGCGTGGGTGCTCCGTGGGCGACCCGTCGACTTCTGGAGTGGCCTCCCCTGGCTGCCCCGCGCCCTCCGGCTGGAGGGCCAGTACGCGCTTGCGGCCGGTGACACGGCGAGCGCGCGGCGGGCGTGGCGGCATTACCTCGCGCTCCGGGCCTTCGGGGACAGCACGGTGCAGTGGCAGGCCGCCGAGGTGCGGGAGCGGCTGCGTCGGCTGGGCGAGTGACGCGGGGCCGGGATCGCTGGCTCCGGCGCCTCCGGCGAATCCTACCCGTCCCGGCGCGCCGCCGTCACCAGCTCCACCCGCGCCGCGCCCGCCTCCGCGTGCCACCGCAGCGTCACCGAGCGCCCTTGCACCGTGTGGTCCATGTCCTTCTCGCTCTTGGCCACCGTCACGATGTCGTGGCTCCACACCGACGCCACCGGCTCGCAGGTGAGCTCGAGCGGCCCGGCGTAGCTCGCCTCCACCGCCATCACGCCGTCGCCGGCCCAGGCCGGGTCCCAGCGGTACTCCGCCACCAGGCGGCCGCCGGGGAAGAAGCGGTACGTCTTGGCGAACACCGGCCGGCCGCCCACGGCGTGCGTGAAGCTGACGGCGAGGTGGCCGTCGGCCGCCTGCACGTCGGGCGTGAGGGCCTGGGCGGAGACTGACCAAGTGGCGTCGTAGTCGCCGCGGGCGTACATCGGCTCGTCCACGTCGCGGCCGAGCAGGCGCTCGCGCAGCAGCACCCGGGGCTCGGGGTCGATGGGCGGGAGCTCGTTCCGGCGCATCTGCTCGTCCAGCGTCCCGATGCTCGGCGTGCCGGCCTCGTCGTGGTGGCTCACGCGGGCGCTGCCGGCGGGGGGCTCGTGGTAGGCCTCGCGGCGGCGGGTGAGGGTGTTGGCGTAGTTGATCCGGTGCGGAAAGACGGTGTACTCCTCGATGACGCCGCCGCGACCCGGCGCCAGGAGCGCCGAGAAGGTGGCGTCGTGCAGCCACAGCTCGGCCTGGCCGTCGGCATCGAGGTCGAGGCGCTCCCACTGCAGCGCCTCGCCCCGGCGGAGCTCCTCTTCCGCGATGGCCAGGTGGTGCCACACCGAGTCGCGCAGGTGGGGCAGGTAGAGGCCGCCGAAGACACCGTGCCAGTAGGCATCGTTGCACTGCGCCCGGCCGATGGCGCGGCGGGCCACCTCGGGATCGCCCGCGGCGCGGCAGCGCGCGGAGAGCGCGGCCATCTTCTTGTGCATCCGGTTGGCTTCCGGGTACTTCACCAGGAAGTTGCGCCAGTGCGCGCCGCGGATGAGGGCGCCCTCGGGGCCGGCCAGGCGCGCCGCACCGAGTTCCCGCTCCAGCGCGGCCAGCCGCCGCGCGGCGGGGGCGGGCAGCGCCCAGGCTTCCATCTCGCGGTAGGAGGCGGTCGGCAGGTAGGCCAGGCCGCCGGGGGTCACGCTGGCCAGCGCCTCACTGAAGGTGGTGAGCAGCACCTCGCCGTTGTCGGTCAGGGCGCCGAGGGTGGTGAGGAAGTCGTCCAGCCAGCCGTCCTCGTAGACCCACTTCTTCGTGCCGGGCCAGCCGCCGAACTTCTCGCCGTCGTCGGCGAAGACCGCCAGGGGCTGGCCCTCCGCCGCCAGCGCGCGCAGGTGCTGCGCCACCTCGGCCGGGGGGCGGAAGGGAATGAGGTAGCGCAGCTTCTCGTCGATGGGGAAGAGGGAGACGCGGCGTCCGTCGCTCTCGGTGACCCAGGGACGGTGCAGATCCTCGCGCGGGAAGCCGGTGGCCAGGAAGTGGCGGTCGTCGAGTACCACGTACTGGACGCCCGCGTCGGCCAGGTCGGCGGCGAGCTCGGGCTCCCAGACCCGTTCGGTGAGCCAGAGGCCGGCGGCGTTCACCCCGAACCGGCGGGCAATGGCCTCCCGGAGCCACGCCACCTGCTCCACCCGGTCCCGCCGGGGCAGGGAGGCCAGGATGGGCTCGTACATGCCGGCGGCGAGGAGCTCCACCTTGCCGTCAGCCGCCAGGCGGCCCACCTGGTCCAGGTAGTCCGGGGCGTGGTGCTCCAGCCATTCGAGCAGGGGGCCCGAGAGGTGGAGCACCACCGGCAGGAAGCCGCGCTCGTCCACCCGCTCGAGGAGGGGCTGGTAGACGTCGGCCAGGTGCTGGGCGAAGACCGAGTCGAAGTTGCCCACCGGCTGGTGCAGGTGGACGCCGAACACGAAGCGGATGGGGTTGGGCATGCCCCTAACCTAGGGGGTCGGGCCCCCCGGAAAAGGGACCGGGCGGGGGGGCATGGAACATCCTCCCGGGACGGGTAGATTCCCGTGCAGCGGGGCCCCGGACGGGGGCCCCGTCTCACCCCGGTTCCCCGCGCCATGCATCACGAGACCACCACCTGGTACAGCCACCGGCTCGGCCGCGACATGACCCTGCAGGT
>JBGAOL010000118.1:0-10315 GCA_044221825.1 Gemmatimonadales bacterium | reverse complement strand
ACGTCGCCGGCGCGGAGGCCCGTGGCCTGGGTGAGCTCGCGCGAGATCGAGAAGATGAGCGCCCCGCGCTCGCTCTGCACGCCGCGCTCGGCCCGCACCTGCTGGGTGAGCGTCACCAGCTGCAGGTCCTTGAGGACGGTGACCTTTTCCGCCGTGGTGGTGGGCAGGTCCCCGCTCGTGAGGGTGACGGTGCGCTCGGCCTGGCCGCGGCGCGCGGTGAGGCGGACGGCGTCGCCCACACGGCTGTCGAGCTTCACCGCTTCCCAGTCGAGGTAATTGCGGAGCACCCGATTGTTGGCGCGGGTCAGCACGTCGCCGGCCCGGAGCCCCGCGCGCTCGGCGGGACCGCCCGGCGCCACGGCCGTCACCAGCACGCCGCCCTGCGCCTTCCAGTCCTGCATCCCTTCGGCGCCGCGGACGTCGAAGCCGGTCCAGGCGCGGCGCACGGCGCCGTTCTTGATGAGGTCGTCCGCCACCCGGAGCGCGCGCTCGATCGGAATGGCGAAGCCGAGCCCGATGGAGCCGCCGTTCTGGGTGAAGATCGAGCTGTTGACCCCCACCACCTCGCCGAGCGCGTTGGCCAGCGGGCCGCCCGAGTTGCCGGGGTTGATGGGGGCGTCGGTCTGGATCATGTCCAGGTAGAGGCCGGACTGGTCGCGGCCCGGGAGCACGTTCCGGTTCACCGCGCTCACCACGCCGGCCGTGACCGTCGGTTCCGCGTTGCCGAGCAGGTAGGCAAACGGGTTGCCGAGCGCCACCACCCACTCACCCACCATGAGGTCGGTGCTGGTGCCCATCGGCGCGGTGGGGAGGCCCGTCCGGTTCACCTTGATCACGGCGATGTCGGTGACCGCGTCCTCGCCGAGCAGCGTGGCCGGCTGGTCGGTGCCGTCGGGCAGCGAGACGATGATCTTCTCGGCGCCGTTCACCACGTGCTGGTTGGTGAGGATGGTGCCGTCCGACTTGATGATGAAGCCGGTGCCGAAGCTCTGCTGCTCGCGCGGCGACGGGACGAAGAAGAAGTCGAACGGCGACTGCGCCTCCGGCCGCCCCGTGCTGGTGACCGTGATGGACACCACCACCGGCGACACCCGCTCCGCCGCCGTGACGATGGCCGTCCGGCGCGACTCGGTGGTGGCCGCCACGGCGACGGTGCGCGCGGGGCGCTGGGCCTCGAGGGTCTCCACGAACATCGAGCCGGTGTCGCGGGAGCGGCAGGAGAGCAGGGCGGGGAGGAGGGCCAGCGGCGCGGCCCGGCAGACGAACCGGGAGGCGGTCATGCGGCGCCTCCCGGCAGGTGGCACGCGGCCGGATACTCGGCTGCGACGAAGTACAGCCCCTCGGCGGGGGCCGGCGGACTCGTCGCCTGGTTGTCCGAGCTCGCGAGCAGCGTAGCCATGTCCTCTTTCGGGCGCTTTCCCCGGCCGATGTCCACCATCGTCCCCACGAGGAACCGCACCATGTGGTGCAGGAAGCGGTCGGCCGCCACGTGGAAGCGGAGCCCACCGGGGCGCTCCTCCCACTCGGCCAGGCGGATGGTGGAGCGGTACTGGTGCTCCACCGGCTTGCCGTCTTCCTCCTCGGGCGCCTTCCGCACCGCGAAGGCGTGGAAGTCGTGCGTCCCGGGGAGAAGCTGTGCCGCCCACCGCATCGCCACCACGTCGAGCGGGTACCCGAGCGCCCACTCGTACGGGTGCCGGAACGGGGAGGCCGATGCCGCGTCGGTGCCGACGTCGTACCGGTACCGCCGTCCCGTGGCGCTCTTCCGGGCATGGAACCCCGGCACCATCGCCGAGAGGCCCTCCACCCAGGTGTCGGCCGGGAGCAGCGCGTTCAGGGCCCGGTGCAGTTCAGGACCCTGCCACCGCTCGGGGACGGTGAAGCTCACTCCCATCCCCAGCGCGTGGACTCCCGCGTCGGTCCGGCCGGCGGCGTGCGCCACCACCCGCGTTCCCATGAGCCGTTCGAGGACTCGTTCGACCTCGGCCTGTACCGTGCGTCCGGACGGCTGGCGCTGCCAGCCCTGGAAGCCTCGGCCATCGTAATGCAGCAGGGCCAGATAGGTCCGGCTCATGAGGCCCGGAATATAGCGGGAGGGGAAGGGTTCGGCGTACTTTTCCGGCCATGTCGTCCCCTCTCCATCACGCCCTGCGGGATCTGGCCAATGGCCGGGTCCTGACCTCCGAGGAAACCGCCGCCGCGTTCGGGGTGATCATGCGGGGGGAGGCCTCCCCGGTCCAGATCGCCGCCCTCCTCATGGGCCTCCGGGCCCGGGGGGAGACTGCCGAGGAGGTGGCCGGCGCCGCCCAGGCGCTCCGGCTGGCCATGATCCCGGTTGAAACGGACCACGACGTGGTCATCGACACCTGCGGGACGGGGGGCGGGAACGTCGGAACCTTCAACCTGTCCACCGCGGCCGCCTTCGTGGCGGCGGGGGCCGGGGCGCGGGTGGCCAAGCACGGCAACCGCAGCTACACCTCGAAGTGTGGCAGTGCCGATGTGCTGGAGGCGCTGGGCGTGACCATCGGCCTCGGGGCCAGCGAGGCGGCCCGGCATCTGGATGAGGCCGGGATGGTGTTCCTCTTTGCCCCGAACTACCACCCGGCCATGCGGCACGTGGGGCCCACCCGCAAGGAGCTCGGGGTGGCCACCATTATGAACCTCCTCGGTCCCCTCGCCAACCCGGCCGGCGTCCGCCACCAGGTGATCGGGGTGGCCGACCGCGCCCGGGCGCCGCTCATGGCCGACGCGCTGGCGCGCCTCGGCGCTGAGCATGCGCTGGTGGTCCATGGGACGGTGGGCATGGACGAGATCTCCACTCATGGCACGACCGAAGTCTGGGAAGTCCGCCACGGCGACGTGACCACGTGGGTGCTGGACCCGGTGCGGCACGGCCTGGACTGGGACGGGCTGGACGAACTGGCAGGTGGGGAACCGGCGGAGAATGCGGTGCGGATCGAGCGCCTCCTCGGCGGGAACGGTCACGACGAGGGCGGCCGTCGCGCCGTGACCCTGAACGCCGCCGCCGCACTCTATGTGGCCGGACTCGCCGACCGTTTCGACATGGCGGTGGCCTTGGCGCACCAGACGCTCAAGGACGGCCGCGGCTACGACGTCCTCCAGCGCCTGCGCGGCGGCGCTGTCGCCGGGTAGCCCGAGCCCCCAGCACGCCAAAGGGGCCGGCAGGAAGCCAGCCCCTTCGCGGAACACTGTCGAAAGCGCGGCCCTTGGGCCGCGCCCCTCCCGGGCCTCAGTACTTGCGAATGACCCCCACCACCACGCCCTGGATGAGGACGTCGCGCTCCTGGAAGCGCATGGGCTGCATGGTGGTGTTGGCGGGCTGCAGGCGGATCCAGCCGCCCGGCTCGCGGTAGAACCGCTTCACGGTGGCCTCGGCGCCGTTGACCAGGGCGATGACCATCTCGCCGTTGTCGGCGGCCTGCTTGCCGTGGACCACCACGAAATCCCCGTCCATGATGTGCTCGTCGATCATGGACTGGCCCTGTACCCTCAGCGCGTAGTTGGGACCGCGGCGGGGGAGGAGGGAATCGGGGACGGCGAGCGTCTCGCCGCTCGAGATGCTCTCGATGGGGACACCCGCCGCCACGGTGCCGAGGAGCGGGATCTCGGTGGCGCCGGACACGCCCTTGGGCGGCAGCACCTCGATGGCCCGGCTTTCGTTGTGGGTGCGGTGGATGTAGCCCTTCCGCTCCAGGTTGGTCAGGTGCTCGTGCACCGTGGCCAGCGACTGGAAGTTGAACTGCTCCGCGATCTCCTCGAAGCTTGGCGCATATCCGTGGGCGCGGATATGCTCCTGCAGGTAGCTGAGGATTTCGCTCTGGCGCTTGGTGAGGGCCATGATCTCTCCTGGTGACCGAACGGACTCCGAACCATATTATCCGAACAGTTCCCGAAGGGCAAGATGTCGAGCACCCTGGACCGAATCCTTAATACCACCCGGGCCGGTCTTCCGGCCCTCCACGCCCGGCGCGCGGAGGTTGAACGGGCGGCCCAATCGGCGCCCGAGCCCCCGCCATTCCTGGCGCGCTGGGACCGTTCGCGGGTGGCGCTGATCGCCGAGGTGAAGCGGCGGTCGCCGTCCATGGGGACCATCCGGGCGGAGCTCGACCCGGTGGCGCACGCCACGGCGTACGCGCGGGCCGGTGCCAGCGCCATCTCGGTCCTCACCGATGGTCCATACTTCGGCGGCTCGCTGGACGACTTGCGACAGGTGGCCGCTGCCGTGCCCGTGGGGGCGCTCCGGAAGGACTTCATCGTGGATGAACTGCAGCTGCTCGAGGCCCGCGCGGCGGGGGCGGCGGCGGCGCTGCTCATTGTCCGGGCGCTCACGCCGCCACGGCTGGGGGAGCTGGCCCGCTTTGCGAGGCAGCTGGGGCTGGCCACGCTGGTGGAGGCGCACGATGCGGCGGAGCTCGACGTGGCGCTCGAGAGCGGCGCGCCGGTGATCGGCATCAACGCCCGGAGCCTCGACACCTTCGTCATCGACGTCGAGGCCGCCTGGCGGCTGCTCACCCGGGTCCCCGCCGACCGGATTGCCGTGGCCGAGAGCGGCATGGCCTCGGCCGCCGACGTGGTGCGGGCGGCGGAGGCCGGCGCCGACGCGGTGCTCATCGGGACGGCGCTCTCCTCCGCCACCGAGCCCCTTACCCTCGCCACGGCCTGTGCGGCGGTGGCGCGGCGGGGCCGGTAGCTGCCCCGTGCCGACTCCCCCGCCTGCCGGTCATCCCGTGGTGAAGATGTGCGGCCTGATGCGCCCCGGGGACGCGGAGGCCGCCGTGCGCCTCGGCGTGAGCTACCTCGGCGTGATCTTCGCCGGGGGGCCGCGGCAGGTGACGGTGACGCAGGCGCGGGAGGTGGTGGCGGCGGCGGGCGGGGTCCCCGTGCTTGGGGTCTTTGGATCGGCGACCGGGGACGAGATATTACGGGTGCGCGAACAGGCAGGCCTGGCCGGCGCGCAACTTCACGAACGCGGGACCCCCGATCTCCTCGCCCGGCTGCGGGCGGCGGGACTCTTCGTCCTCCCGGTGCTCCGGCTCCGGGGCGCCGAGGATTTCCCGGAGCTCGACCTGCTCCGCTCCACGGGCGCGCCGGTGCTCGTGGAGCCGCGGGTGGAGGGGAAGCTCGGCGGCACCGGGGTCCCGCTTCCGCTCGAACTGGCCGCGGCCGCCCGTGCGCGGCTCGGGGCGCACCCCATGGTGCTCGCGGGGGGCCTGACGCCGGAGACCGTCGCCGCCGCGGTGGCAGCGGTGCAACCCCATGGCGTGGATGTATCTTCCGGGATCGAGCGGAGTCCCGGCGTGAAGGACCACCAGCGGATGCTCCGGTTCATGGAGGCAGTCGGATGGCGCTGAGCCTGCCGCGCGAACGCGCGGTTGCAGGACGCTTCGGAGAATATGGCGGGCGCTACGTGCCCGAGACGCTCATGGCGGCGCTGGAGGAACTGGCGACGCTGTACGATGGCGTGCGCACCGATCCCGCCTTCTGGGCCGAGTACGAGCTGCTCCTCAAGGACTTCGTGGGGCGCCCGTCCATCCTCACGCGTGCCGAGCGCCTGGGTGAGGCGGTGGGCACCACCGTGTGGCTCAAGCGCGAGGACCTGAACCACACCGGCGCCCACAAGATCAACAACACCATCGGCCAGGCGCTGCTGGCGCGGCGGATGGGGAAGAAGCGGATCATCGCCGAGACGGGAGCGGGGCAGCACGGGGTGGCCACGGCCACCATCTGCGCGCGCTTCGGGCTCGAGTGCGTGGTGTACATGGGGGCCGAGGACGTGGAGCGGCAGGCGCTCAACGTGTACCGGATGCGGCTGCTCGGCGCCACCGTCGTCCCCGTCACCTCCGGCACCCGCACGCTCAAGGACGCCACCAACGAGGCGCTCCGCGACTGGGTCACCAACGTCCTCAGCACCCACTACATCATTGGCTCGGTGGTGGGCCCCGACCCGTACCCGCGCATGGTCCGCGACTTCCAGGCGGTGATCGGCCGGGAGGCGCGGGAGCAGATGCTGGCGCAGCACGGGCGGCTGCCCACCACGGTGGTGGCCTGCGTGGGCGGGGGCAGCAATGCCATCGGGATGTTCGCGGGATTCCTGGACGACGCCGAGGTGGAACTGGTGGGGGTCGAGGCGGCGGGTGAGGGGATTGCCACGGGGCACCACAGCGCCACGCTCTCCGCGGGGGCGCCGGGGGTGCTGCACGGCTGCCTCAGCTACCTGCTGCAGGATGAGGACGGGCAGGTGATGCCGGCGCACTCCGTCTCGGCGGGACTGGACTATCCGGGCGTCGGGCCCGAGCACTCGTGGCTCCGCGACACCGGGCGCGTCACCTACGAGGCCGTCACCGACGCCGAGGCGCTGGCCGGGTTTCAGAGCCTCTGTCGCCTGGAGGGGATCATCCCCGCGCTCGAGACGGCACACGCGCTGGCGTGGGTGGAGAAGCAGAAGGGTCGCTGGCGCGGGAGCGATGCGGTGCTGGTCTGCCTCTCCGGCCGCGGCGACAAGGACGTGGCCCACGTGGCCAAGCTGCTCGGGACCCCCGCGTGACGGAAGGGATGCCCGCCGCGACGGTGCTGCCGCCCTCGCAGGTGGAGGAGCTGCTGCGAAGCCTCACCAAGGGGCTCCGCGCCTTCCAGATGTACCTCCCCAACAACCCGATCTACCAGCGCGCCGTGCAGAACGTGCGCCTGGCCTTCCAGCCCATCTGGCAGGGCGGGCTCGACCAGCTGGTGCTCCAGATCGTCGAGACCGACATGGTGTGGGAGGAGCAGGTGGTCTACCACCAGCCCACCAAGAACGACAGCCTGGCCTGGTGGCTCTTCAAGGACGGCATGCGGGTGCTGACGCTGCTGCCCGGCGTCGAGGAGGGCGAGATCATCCGCTTCCTCGAGGTGGTGCAGCGCGCCCGCAGCCTCCCCGCCGACGCCGGCGACGACCTGCTGACGCTGCTGTGGGAGCAGGACTTCACGCTGGTGCAGTACCACTTCACCGAGTTCATCCCCGACACCGCCGTGCCCGGCCTCTCCGGCGAGGGGACGGCGCCCGCCACGCAGCCCGAGGAGCAGCAGCGGCAGGCCGAGGAGAACCGGTCGAAGGTGGCGGAGGACGCGCCGCCCCGCGCCTCCAAGGTGATCGACCTCGAGGACTTCGACGCCACGCTGTACTGGCTCGAGGAAAACGAGATCCGCACCATCAACGAGGCCGTCGAGGCCGAGTACCGGCAGGACCTGCGCAGCAACATCCTCAACATCCTGTTCGACGTGCTGGAGCAGCGGGACGAGGAGGCGGTGCGCGCGGAGGTCATGGGCATCCTCGAGACCTACCTCCCACACCTCCTTAACGCCGGCGACTTCAAGTCGGTGGCGGTGATCCTGCGCGAGATCCGGCTGCTGGTGCGGAAGTCCGAGCTCTTCAGCCTGCCCCAGCGCGAGCGGCTCGACGCCTTCACCGGCCGCCTCTCCGATCCGGGCGTGCTGCAGCAGTTGCTCCAGTCGGTGACCGAGGCGCAGGTGCCGCCCACCACCGAGGAACTGGGCGAGCTGTTCCGCGAGCTGCGCCCCAGCGCGCTCGAGACCGTCCTGGTCTGGCTGCCCAAGCTCCCCGCCAACTCGCCGGTGCAGCCGCTCCTCGCCAGCGCCGCCGAGCGCCTGGCCGAGACCAGCCCGCAGGAAGTGCTGCGGCTGCTCCGGCTCCCGGAGTCGGAGGCGCTGCCGGCGGTGCTGGCGCTGGTGGGGCGGCTCAAGCTGCAGCCGGCGGTGCCGGGGCTCAATGATGCGCTGGGTCACCCCAACGCGGCCGTGCGGCTGCTCGCGGTGCAGGCGCTGGAGCAGGTGGGGACGGCCGGGGCGCTGCAGGCGCTGGAGCGCCCCATCGATGATGCCGACCGCGAGGTGCGGATCGCCGCCGTCCAGGCGCTCGGCAAGCGGGGCTACAAGGGCGCGCTCCGGCGGGTGGAGCCGGTGGTGCAGGGGAAGCTGCCGCGCGCCATCGACCTCACCGAGCGGATGCGGTTCTTCGAGGCGTATGCGCTCATCGCCGGGCCGAGCGCGCTCGAGTCGCTGGCGGCCATGATCTCGCCGGGCGGCCTCTTCCGCCGCAAGGAGCCGACGGACGTGCGCGCCTGCGCCGCGTTTGCGCTGGGCCGGCTTCGCTCGGCTGAGGCGCGTGCGGTGCTCGAGAAGTACAAGGACGACAAGGAACTCGTGGTGCGGACCGCGGTGAACCGCGCCCTCCGTGAGGGTGGCGCATGACCGGCCACGAGAGCATGCACCCCGAGGACAAGGTCGGCTCGGACGCCTTCCTGCGGCAGGCGGGCCGGACCTTCCTGCTGGCCATGTACGCGGCGCTCCGGAGCCTCAAGCTCTATCCCATCGAGAACGCCACCGCGCAGAAGTCGCTCGACGACCTGCAGGCCGCCAGCGCCGGCATCCTCCAGTCCCAAGGCGACATCGAGCTGCGGCTCTCCGGCGACTTCATCTTCGTCAACGGCACCCGGCTCCGGCTCGAGCTCGACAACTACGCCTCCTTCTCCAACCTGCTGGCCGCCATGAAGGCGCTGGAGGTGGGCGAGCTGCGGGTGGTCCCCGGCTGCGAGCGGAAGGAGTGGCAGGTCTTCATCGGCGTGCTGCTGGCGCTGTCGGGGCGGAGCGGGGTGCAGGACGAGGAGCACCGCTTCCTGGAGCTGCGCGAGCGCCTGGAGCGCGGCGGCGTGGTGCACATCGAGGTGCAGCCGCCGGTCGAGTCCGAGGACAAGGTGGCCGAGGCGGAGAAGGCGCGCGAGGCGGCCAAGCGCACCTACTCGCACGGCGTGGCGGTCACCAAGGACCTCATCAACAGCGTTCGCCTTGGCCGCACCACCTCGGTGGCCAAGGTCAAGCGCGCCGTGCAGGCCATCGTGGACCAGGTGCTCAACAACGAGACCTCGCTCCTCGGCCTCACCGCCATCCGGGATTACGACGAGTACACCTTCACCCACTCGGTGAACGTGTGCATCCTCTCGGTGGCCATCGGCAAGAAGCTCGGGCTCACCCGGCTCCAGCTCTACGACCTGGGCCTGGCGGCGCTGCTCCATGACGTCGGCAAGGCGCGCATCCCCGTCGAGGTGCTCAACAAGACCACCGGCCTCGACGAGGTGGAGTGGCGCCTGATGCAGACGCACCCCTGGCAGGGCGTGCTCACGCTCTTCAACATGCGCGGCTACGGCGAGATCCCCTACCGGCAGATCGTGGTGGCGCACGAGCACCACATGAAGACGGACCTCACCGGCTACCCCAAGGTGATCCGCAAGCGCGACCAGGGCATCTACAGCCGCATCGTGGCCGTGGCCGACGGCTACGACGCCGCCACCACCCGCCGCAGCTACCAGACCGTCCCCATCCAGCCCGACCAGGTGCTGCGCGAGATGTGGGAGAACCCGCGCCGCGGCTACGACAAGATCCTGGTGAAGGCGCTCATCAACCTCATCGGCATCTACCCGGTGGGGACGTGCGTCATCCTCGACACCTTCGAGGTGGCCATCGTCACCGGGGCCAACCCCGACGCCAACTACCTGAACCGTCCCATCGTCCGCGTCGTCATCGACCAGGACGGCGCCATGCTGGGCTACCCCGGCCGCGAGGAGAACCTGGCCGAGGGCGACGGCAGCGGCAGCTTCCTCCGCTCCATCGTGAAGGTGACCAACCCCGACCGCTACGGGCTCATTGTCGGCGACTACTTCGTCTGAGGCGCGGCTGGACCTGGCCTGGGCCCAGCTCCGCCAGGCCCGCCGCACCGCGCTCATCCCCTACCTGACGGCCGGCCACCCCTCGCGCCCGGCCAGCCTCGAGGCGCTCAAGCGCGCCGCCGAGCACGCCGACATCCTCGAGGTGGGCGTGGCCTTCAGCGACCCGCTCGCCGACGGCCCCACCATCCAGCGCTCCACCTTCGAGGCGCTCGCCGGCGGGATGTCGCTGCCGCGCACCCTCGAGCTCATCGCCGAGGCGCGGCTCGACAAGCCGGTGGTGGTGTTCAGCTACCTGAACCCGGTGCGCCGCTACGGGGTGGCGCGGTTCCTCGCCGACGCGGCGGCGGTCGGCGCCTCCGGCCTCCTCCTCACCGACCTCCCCGCCGGGAACGATCCCGCCATCGAGGACGCGGTGCGCCAGAGCCCGCTCTCGCTGATTCGCCTGGTGGCGCCCACCACCACGGGCGCACGCCTGGCGGAGGTGGTGGCGGGGGCGCAGGGCTTCCTGTACCTCGTGGCGCGGCTCGGCGTCACCGGCGCCAGCGCCACGCTGGCCGAGGGCCTCGAGGGCTACC
>JBGAOL010000117.1:0-10315 GCA_044221825.1 Gemmatimonadales bacterium | reverse complement strand
GAGCTGGAGGAGCGGCGCAAGCCGCGCTGGCGGCAGCACGCCATCACCGCGGCTGCGGCGCTGCTGTTCCTGGCCAGTCTAGCCCTCGCGTTGCGGCCGGGCCGGCCCGCCGCCGAGGGGGGGATCTGGCCCAGCCACGGCCGCGCAGACTCCCCCCAAATTCCGGCGGCAAGGGGCCGCGCGCCTGCGTCCGACGCCCAACAGATGCGGGCCCCGTACAACCTGGCTCGTCGACTCACCGCGGCGCAGGCCGGTGTCACACTTGCATTCGAGGATAGCATCACCCGGCTCGGCCTTCGGGACCTGATGGGCCCGGCCCGACTCGCCTCGCCCGACAGCATGCGGGAGAGTCTGGCCCGGTTGAACCGACTCCGCCCGGCGGTCATGGCCTACCGTGACAACCTGCATCGCCTGTGGATCGCCTACAAGGACACTGCCGAGACCCTCACCAGGAGCGGCGTCTGGGACCGCATGGAAGCGCAGGAGTGGCTGGTCCGGATAAGCACCCCGGAATCTCGCCGGGATGCCGCCCAGTCCGACCAGTTATACCAGGCGCTGGAGCAGAGCTTCAGCCTGCTGGCATCCCAGGAGCAGCCGCCGCGCCTGAGCAGCGGCATGATCCTGCTTTCGGACGAGTCCGCTGGCCTGCGCTATGACCAGCTGCGCCTGGACCTGCGGCGCCTGCGAGTCGTGGAAGACCCGGGGAACCGGCGGATTGGCCCGCCGCTCCGGACCCTGTTGGCCGTGATGGGCCGCGACTCGCTGCCGCCTCGGCGCGTCCGCTGATCAGGCCTCCCCGCCAGTCGGGTCGAGGGGCTGCGCCTTCCGGCCGCTGCGTTCCATGGGCCGCTGCGGAGTCGCCCCGGCCTTGGGGAGCGTCCGCCAGAGCTCCACGGCCCGACCCACCAGTTCACCCGCCGCCGTCCGAAGCGCCACGCTCTGGCGCACGTCGCGCGTTGTTCTCCATGTCCTCCGTATCCCACCCGCGCGAATGCGCGATGAAGGGGAACTGCGGGAAGACGAAGCCCAGCTCCGCCCAGAAGGTCAGCAGCCCGCCCGCCACGCCCTGCACATTGTCCTGCCCGCCCGTGATGATGAACCCCGCCACCTTGGCGTGGATGAGGCAGCGGTTGTGGATCGTCATCTCGTTCTGGATGCAGTTGAGCCGCTCCACCATCCGATGTAGAGGCTCGAAGCTCGCCCCCAGCGGATCGGGGTGGCCACGAGCACCACGTCGGCCCACTGCACCAGCGCCTCGTAGACGGGGGTGAGCTGGTCGTCGGGGTCGCGCTCGGTGATGGCGCAGGGCCAGGTGCAGGCGTGCGCGGCCTTGGAGTAGTTGCCCTCGCAGGCGCGGAAGGCCAGGTCCCGGAGCCGGAGCAGCCGGGTCTCGGCACCCAGCGCGGAGGCGGCGTGGCCCAGCGCGGCCTCCAGCAGCAGGTCCGAGGTGGAGAGCCGCGGGTTGATGGCGTCCATGCCCGTCGTGGAGATGCCCACCACCCGCGGCGGGCCGTCACCCCTCGGCGTGAGCACGGTGAGCGGATGCGGCTCGTGCTTCACCAGGCGTCGGGGCGGCGTCCGCGGGTCGGTGTCGAGCCAGACGCCATCGGCCCGTTCCTCCACGGCGGTGGGCACCGCCTCCTCGTCGTAGCCCGGCGGTCCCTTCCCGGTGACTACGCTGTACTCCCACGCGTGCCAGGGACACATCACGAACTCCCCGCGCACCTGCCCCTCGCACAGCGGCCCGCCCTTGTGGTTGCAGCGGTTGCCGATGGCGCGGAAGACGCCATGGTGGAAGAGGGCGACCTGCTGGCGGTCGAGCTTGAGGGCGAAGGGCACCCGCGCGAGCAGTTCCTCGCGGGTGCCGAGGTGGTGCCAGGCGCACAGGAGACTCCGGGGAGCAGAAGCGGGAGTGGGACGGGACCCGGAAAAGATGGGGCCCCGGATGACGAACGTCACCCGGGGCCGCCTGGATCCCTGCCGTGGCACCCGCCGGCGGGCCTAGGCCTCGTACTTCCGGACCGCCAGGGTCACGTTGTGGCCGCCGAACCCGAAGGAGTTGGAGAGGGCCACGCGGAGGTTCCGCTCGATCATGGTGTTCGGCACCGAGTAGAGGTCGCACTCGGGATCCGGGGTCACCTGGTTGATCGTCGGCGGGACCTTGCCGGTCTTCACGGCGAGGAGCGACGCGATGCACTCGAGCGCGCCCGCACCGCCAAGCAGGTGGCCGGTCATGGACTTGGTGGAGGCGAAGATGAGCTTCTTCGCGTGCTCGCCGAAGACCGACTTCACCGCCTTGGTCTCGGCCACGTCGCCCTGGGGCGTGGAGGTGCCGTGGGCGTTGATGTAGTCCACCTCGTCCAGCTTGATGTTGCCGTCCTCGAGGCAGTGCACGATGGCCCGCGCGGCGCCGTTGCCGTCGTCCGGCGGACTGGTGATGTGGTGCGCGTCGCCGCTCATGCCGTAGCCGACGACCTCACCCAGGATGGTGGCCCCGCGCGCCAGCGCGTGCTCGAGGCTCTCCAGCACCACCACCGCGCCGCCGTCCCCGAGGACGAAGCCGTCGCGGTCCTTGTCGAACGGGCGGCTGGCCTGCTCCGGCGCGTCGTTGCGGCGCGAGAGGGCGCGCATGTTGTCGAACGCCGCCACGGTGAGGCCGGTGATGGCCGCCTCGGCGCCGCCCGCCACCATGGCGACCGCGGTGCCGTGCTTGATCATCTTGTACGACTCGCCGATGGCGTGCGCCGACGACGCGCAGGCCGAGACCGTGGCGAAGTTGGGGCCCTTCAGGCCATAGCGGATGGAGACGAGCCCCGCCGCGATGTCCGGGATGTACATGGGGACGAAGAACGGGGACACCCGCTCCGGGCCCTTCTGCACGTACGCGGTGCAGTTCTCCTCGTACGTCTGCATCCCGCCGATGCCGCTCCCGATGACGACGCCGGTGCGGTCAGGGTCGGGGAACTTTCCCTCGAGCCCCGCCATGGTCACCGCCTGGTGGGCGGCACCCAGGGCGAACTGGGCGAAGAGGTCGTAGCGCCGGGACTCCTTCCGGTCCATGTACTGGAGCGGGTCGAAGCCCTTCACCTCGCAGGCAAAACGGACGCCGAGGCGCGCCGGGTCGAACTTGGTGATCGGCGCGGCGCCGGACCGGCCTGCGAGCAGGCCGGCCCAGGTGCTCTCGACATCCGGCCCGAGGGGCGTGACGAGCCCAAGGCCGGTGACAACGACGCGATGCGCCAAGCTTACTTCCCGAGCTTCTCGTGGAGGTACTTGAGCGCGTCACCGACGGTCCGGAGCTTCTCGGCTTCCTCGTCCGGGATGTCGATGTCGAACTCCTTCTCGAACGCCATGACGAGCTCGACGGTGTCGAGGCTGTCCGCGCCGAGGTCCTCCATGAAGCTGGCCTCGGGGGTCAGCTTCTCACGCTCCACGCCGAGCTCCTCGACGATGATGTCCTTGACCCGCTCTTCGACGTTGCTGCTCATGACGTTCCTCTTGGGGAGGGGGTAAAAGAAGACCAGACCCGTCAGATGGCGGTACAGCCATCGACCACGAGCACCTGGCCGGTAATGTAGCCGGAAAGCTCCGACGCCAGAAAGAGGACGGCCCCGGCCACGTCCTCCGGCTTGCCGAGCCGCCCGAGGGCGATCCCGGACAGCATGGCCTTCCGGAGGTCCTCCGGGAGGCCCGCGGTCATGTCGGTCTCGATGAAGCCCGGGGCGATGGCGTTGACCAGGATCCCGCGGCTGCCGTACTCCTTGGCCACCGACTTGGTGAAGCCGATGAGGCCCGCCTTGCTGGCCGCGTAGTTGGCCTGGCCCTTGTTGCCCTGGATCCCGACGATGCTGGTGATGTTGATGATGCGGCCGCCCTTCCGCTTCATCATGCCCTTGAGCACCGCCTGCACGGTGTAGAACGCCCCCTTGAGGTTGGCGTCCAGCACCTCGGCGAGCTCCTGCTCGCTCATGCGGAGGAGCAGGTTGTCGCGGGTCAGGCCGGCGTTGTTGACCAGGATGTCGACGGGGCCCAGCGCCTTCTCGGCCGCGGCGATGGCGGCGTCGATGGTGGCCTTGTTGCTGACGTCACACGCCACGCCCACGGCCCGCTCGCCAATCTCCGCGGCCACGGCGTCCGCCTTGGCCTGGTCGCGACCCACGATGGCCACCCTGGCACCCGCCGCGTGAAGCGCCCCGGCCACGGCGCGGCCGATGCCGCGGGTGGAGCCGGTCACGAAGGCGGTCTTGCCGGTGAGGTCGATGGTGGTCATGGCCGGGATCAGGCGGAGAGGAACTTCTCGACTTCGTCGGCGGTGCCGAGGGTGACGGCCGTGCTGCCCGGCACGATGCGCTTGAGGAGCCCGCTGAGGACGTTGCCCGGGCCGATCTCGTACCAGGTGGCCCCGGGCACCAGCTGCGCCGCGCACTGCATGCACTCCACCCACCGCACCGGGGCGGTGAGCTGGTCGGCCAGGAGCTTCCGCGCGGTGGCCACATCGGCCACGGGGGAGGCGCTCGCGTTGGCCACCACGGGCACCCGGGGCGCCGCGAAGGTGGCGCCCGCCAGCGCCGCGGCCAGGCCCTCGACCGCCGGCGCCATGAGCGGCGAATGGAACGCCCCACTCACCTTGAGCGCGATCACGCGCTTGGCCCCGCGCGCCTTGCAGCCCTCGCCCGCCTTCTCCACCGCGGCGGGATCACCGGAGAGCACGGTCTGGTCGGGGGCGTTGAGGTTGGCGGCCACCGCGACGCTCTCGGGGCTGCTGGCCTCGCGGCAGGCGGCCTCCACCTCGGCGGTGGCCAGGCCCAGCACGGCGGCCATGGCGCCCGGGCGCCTGGTGCCCGCGTCGTACATCAGTTCGCCCCGCTTCCGCACCAGGCGGGCGGCCCCGGCCGCGTCGAGCGCGCCAGCCGCCACGTAGGCGCTGTACTCCCCGAGACTGTGGCCGGCCGCCGCCTTGAGCTGGGGGCCCAGCTTCTGGCCCACCACCGCCCAGACGGCGGCGCTGTGCGCCAGGATGGCCGGCTGGGTGTTCTTGGTGAGGGTGAGCTCGTCGTCCGGGCCCTCCCACATGATGCGGGAGAGGTGGACGCCCAGCGCCTCGTCGATGGCGGCGAAGGTGTCGCGCGCGGCGGGGAAGCGCTCGGCGAGGTCCTTCCCCATCCCCACCTTCTGCGCGCCCTGGCCCGGGCAGAGGACGATGGCGCTCACCAGCGCACCACCGTGCTGCCCCAGGTGAACCCGGCGCCGAAGGCCACGAGCAGGACCAGCATCCCCGGCTTGAGCCGGCCGCTGGCCTCGGCGTCCGCGAGCGCCATGGGGATCGACGCGGCGGAGGTGTTGCCGTAGCGGTCCACCGTGACCATGACCTTCTCGAGCGGCACGTTGGCGTGCTTGGCCGTGGCGTCGATGATCCGGATGTTGGCCTGGTGCGGGACCATGAGGTCGATTTCCTCAGGCTTCACGCCGGCGCGGCGGATGGCCTCGTCGCAGGCCTCGGCCATCTCCAGCACCGCGTGCTTGAAGACCTCGCGCCCCGCCATGCGCATGTAGTGCGAGCGCTCCGCGACGACCTTCTCGCTGATCGGGTCGGCGGTGCCGCCGCCGGGGATGGTCAGCAGGTCGGCCAGGCGGCCGTCGGACTTGAAGAACGTGGAGAGGATGCCCCGGCCGTCGCGGGCGCCCTTGGAGACCACCGCCACGCCCGCGCCGTCGCCGAAGAGGATGGCGGTGGAGCGGTCGTTCTGGTCGGTGATGGCGGTGAGCTTCTCGCCGCCGACCACCAGGATGTGGTCCCCATGCCCGGTGGCGATCAGCCCCTCGGCGATGGTGATCCCGTAGATGAAGCCCGAGCACGCGGCCGAGATGTCGAAGGCCGCGGCGTTCTCGGCGCCGAGCTGGGCCTGCAGCAGGCAGGCGGTGCTCGGCAGCGGCCGGTCCGGCGAGGCGGTGGCCACGATGATGGCGCAGAGGTCCTTGGCCGTGATGCCCGCGCGCGCGAGGGCGCCCGCCGTGGCGTCCTTGGCCATGGTGGACACCGTCTCGTGGGGCGCCGCGAAGCGGCGCTCCTTGATGCCGGTGCGCTCCACGATCCACTGGTCGCTGGTCTCGAGGCGCTCGGCGAAGTCGTGGTTGGTCACGACCCGGCTCGGGATGCACACCCCCAGCCCGGCGATGTGCGCGATGGGCCGCTGCATCAGGCCTTGGCCCCGGCCTCACGCCGCGCGAACTGGGCGCCGATGTGCGCGCTCAGGTCGTGGGCCACCGCCTGCACGGCGATCCGGATGGCGTTCTTGAACGCGTTGGGCGAGGAGGAGCCGTGGCAGATGACGCTCACGCCCTTCACGCCGAGGAGCGGGCCGCCGCCGTACTCGCTGTAGTCGAGGTGGCGGAAGACGCCCTGGACGTCGGGACGCTCGAGGATGCCCGGCGCCTTGCCCTTGCAGAGCCGGACGATGAGGCGGCCGACCGACTCGTAGAACTTGAGGACGATGTTGCCCACGAAGCCGTCGCAGACCACCACGTCCATCTGGCCGTGCACCGGGTGGCCGGCGACGATGTCGCGGCCCTCGATGTTGCCGATGTAGTTGAGGCCGGTGGCCTGCTTGAGGAGCTGGTGCGCCTCCTTGGCCGCGGCGTTCCCCTTCTCGTCTTCCTCGCCGACGTTGAGCAGCCCCACCTTGGCGGAGGGCCGGCCGAGGACGTCGGTGAGGTAGATGGTACCGAGCCAGGCAAAGCCGAGGAGCTCCCGGGGGGAACAATCCACGGTGGCGCCGGCATCGAGGACAAGCGTGGGCTCGGCGGCAGTGGGGAAGAGCGCGCCGACCGCGGCGCGGTCGACGCCCTCGTGGAGGCCGAGGATCATGGTGCTGCCGACGAGCACCGCGCCGGTGTTGCCGGCGGAGACGAACGCGTCGGAGGCCCCGGCCTTCTGCAGGCCGAGCCCGACGTGGAGGCTCGAGTTGGGCTTCTTGCGGACGGCGGCGAGGGGCTTCTCGTCCATGCCGATGACGTCCGGCGCCTCGTGGATCTCGATGCGGGTACGATCGAGATCGGGGTGGCGCGCCAGCTCGGCCTCAATGGCCGCGCGGCGCCCCACCAGCTGGATGAGGAAGCCCGGGGGGAGCTCCTTCAGGGCCAGGGCCGCGCCGTCGACCTCCGCCTGCGGGTGGTGGTCGCCACCCATGGCGTCGAGCGCGATGCGGATCACGCTCAGGCGTCCTCGACCTCGACCATCTTCTTGCCGCGATAGTACCCGCAGGTGGGGCAGACGCGGTGCGGCAACTTGGGGCTCGAGCAGCGCGGGCAGGCCTGGGCGGGAATCACCGTGGCCTTGTCGTGACCGCGGCGGAGCCGCTTGCGGGACTTGGAGAGCTTTCGCTTCGGGACAGCCATCGGGGCCTCAGCGTTCAGGGGCCGTGCAGCGGCACGGCCCGGCGTTCAGGTCCGCTCCGCACCGGGGACAGAGCCCGGCGCAGTCTTCTCGGCAGAGCGGATACGCGGACACGGCGAGCGCGAGTTCCTCGCGCACCGCCGGACGGACGTCCACGCGGGAGACAGGCGCCTCGAGAGGGTAGACCGACGGATCGTCGGCCGCCTCGGGATCGGCGCTGAAGAGCACCTCGACGTCCGTGTCGAGGGGATATGTCATGTCGGTGAGGCACCGCCGGCAACTGCCGTGGAGCCGCCCACTGAGCCGGGCCTTCCAGAAGAAATCCTGGTCGCCCGTCTGGGTGAGGCGCCCCGCCACCTGCACGGGCCCGTCGAGGGCCAGACCGAGTCCCTCGAACGTCGCATCATCGGCCTCGAGCCGGCCGACGGTTTCCACCGGGCCGCGCTGAAGCTCCCGGGCATCGACCTGAAGCATAGCCCCAAAACCTAGTCAGGACATGGACTTGGGTCAAGGGACGAGGCTGTGAACCGGCCCCGCCCCTCTCCCCCACCCGCCCTCAGCCCCAGAGGTCGGCCAGCTCGCTCTCGGTGAAGAAGAAGCCCACCTCGCGGAGTCCGTTTTCCACGCTGTCCGAGCCGTGGATGGCGTTCATGCCCTTCGACTGGGCATACAGCTTCCGGATGGTCCCCTCGGCCGCCTCGGCCGGGTCGGTGGCGCCGATAACCTTCCGGAAATGAGCCACCGCGTCGTCGCGCTCGAGGGCCATGGGGAGCACCGGGCCCGAGGTCATGAAGCCGCAGAGGTCGGCGTAGAACGGCCGGTCCTTGTGGACCTCGTAGAACTTCCCGGCCTGGGCCTTGGACAGGCGGGTGAGCTTGGCCGCCCGGATGGTGAAGCCCTCCTTCTGGAGGTGGGCGATGATGAGGCCCGCCTTGCCACTCTGGATGGCGTCGGGCTTGAGCATGCCGAGGGTGATCTGCTTGGCCACGGGACTTCCCCTTCAGGTGAGTTGGGAGGCGCAGCCCGGGGGCCGCGCCCATGACACCGGAGGGCGGCCGGAGGGGCCGCCGGGTGCTTACTTGAGCTTGGCCTTGACCAGGTTCACGACGTCCACCGGGCGCTTCATGACGGCGATGCCTGCCGCCTCGAAGGCCGCGATCTTCTCGGCCGCGGTGCCGCTCGAGCCCGAGATGATCGCCCCGGCGTGGCCCATGCGGCGGCCCGGCGGCGCGGTCTGGCCGGCGATGAAGCCGACCACCGGCTTGGTGACGTGCTGCTTCACGAACTCGGCGGCGTTCTGCTCGTCGGTGCCGCCGATCTCGCCCATCATGACGATGGCGTCGGTGCCCGGGTCGTCCTGGAAGGCGCGGAGACAGTCGATGAACGAGGTGCCGTTCAGCGGGTCGCCGCCGATGCCCACGCAGGTGCTCTGGCCGATGCCGTTCTTCGTGAGGTGGTTGACCACCTCGTATGTCAGCGTGCCGCTCCGCGACACGAGGCCCACGCGGCCCGGCTTGCAGATGTTGCCCGGGATGATGCCGATCTTGCACTCGCCCGGGGTGATGAGGCCGGGGCAGTTGGGGCCGAGGAGCCGGGCACCCTTCTCGCGCACGAAGGGGAGCACCCGGGCCATGTCCATGACCGGGACGCCCTCCGTGATGCACACCACGAAGGGGAGCCCCGCGTCCACCGCCTCGAAGATGGCGCCCGCGGCGCCCACCGGCGGCACGTAGATCACGGCGGCGTTGGCTCCGGTGGCCTGGACCGCCTCGGCGACGGTGTTGAACACCGGCACCTTGCCCTCGAAGGTCTGCCCGCCCTTGCCCGGCGTGACGCCGGCCACGAGCTGGGTGCCGTACTCGAGCATCTGCTTGGCGTGGAACGACCCGTCCCGGCCGGTGATGCCCTGGACCAGGAGGCGCGTGGCCTTGTTGGCGAAGATGCTCATGCGGCCTCCTTCACCAGCGCCACGACCTTCTGGACGGCCTCGTCCATGTCGGAGAGCGCGGTCATGCCGATGCCCTGCAGGATCTTCACGGCCTCGGCCTCGTTGGTGCCGGTGAGGCGCACCACGATGGGCACCTTCACCGGGAACTGGGCCAGCGCGGTCTTGATGCCGTTGGCCACGTCGTCGGTGCGGGTGATGCCGCCGAAGATGTTGAAGAGGATGGCCTTCACCGCCGGGTCCGCCGTGATGATGCGGAGGGCGTTGACCACCTTGTCCGGGTTGGAGCTGCCGCCGATGTCCAGGAAGTTGGCCGGGTCCCCGCCGTAGTACTTCACGAGGTCCATGGTGGCCATGGCGAGGCCGGCACCGTTCACCACGCAGCCCACGTTGCCGGAGAGCTTGATGAACGTGAGGTTGGCGCGGCGGGCCTGCACCTCGCTCGGCTCCTCGGCGGTCTCGTCGCGCAGCAGGGCGAGGTCGGGGCGGCGATCCAGTTCGTTGTCGTCGATGGAGACCTTGGCGTCGAGCGCCACGACCTTGCCGTCCGGCGTGGTGACGAGCGGGTTGATCTCGGCGAGGGAGCAGCCATTGGCCGTGAAGACGGCGTAGAGCTGCTCCATGATCTTTGCCGCCTGGCGGGCCTGCGCGATGTCCTTGTACAGGAACAGGGCAAGGCCCAGCGCCTGGTGCGGCAGGATGCCGTAGCGGGGATCCACGGCGAGCCGGCGGATCTTCTCGGGCGTCTTGGCGGCCACTTCCTCGATGTCGATGCCGCCGGCGGGGCTCACCATGAATACCGGGCGCTGGCTGGCGCGGTCCATGATGAGGCCCATGTAGGCCTCGGTGACGATGTCGGCCGCGGGGACCACGAGGACCTTCTGGACCACGAGACCCTTGATGCTCATGCCAAGGATCTTCTCGGCGGCCTCGGCGGCCTCGGCCGGGTTCTTGGCGAGCTTCACGCCGCCCGCCTT
>JBGAOL010000116.1:0-10366 GCA_044221825.1 Gemmatimonadales bacterium | reverse complement strand
GCTCCTCTCCACCTGGAGGTAGGCCACGATCGCCATGACGCTCAGCAGCAGCACCAGCCACAGGGTGATGGTGGCAGGGAGCCGGAACTGGAGGGAGGCGAACGGGGCGGGCGCGTTCCGCGGGGCGCGCGAGCTCATGGCGTCAATATGAGCCGCATCATGAAGACGCGCGATTGACGAGAATCGAGCAGCGACGCCCCGGCGCACTTCCCGGTCACATCCGGGTCAACTCAGGGTCAGCGCGGGGGGGCGTCAGCGCTCGGTGCGCACGCCCTCGCTGGCAGAGGTCTTCCAGACGTCGGGCAGACGCCCGAACTCGGACTGGAAGGCCATGCCCACCTCGGCCACGATGCGGGCCTCGCGCTCGGGGGGGAGGATGGCGATGACGGCGCCGCCCCACCCCGCCCCGGTGAGCCGCGCGCCGAGAGCGCCGTGCCAGGTGAGCGCCTCGACGAGCAGGTCGGCCTCGCGGATGGTGGAGCCGTAGTCGACGCGGAGCGACTGGTGGCCCTCAACGAGGAGCTTGCCGAGACCCTCGAGATCCTTGCGCGCGAGCAGCTCGCCGGCCTGGCGGGTGCGGTGGGTCTCGGTGACGACGTGGCGCAGGCGGTTGACCCAGGGCGAGGGGAGCGAGCGCTCGAGGCGGGGCAGCTCGGCCAGGGGGATGTCGGCGAGGTGCGGGACCTTCACGCCGTGGTCGGCGGCGAGGCGGAGCGCCTCCTGGCATTCCTTGCGGCGGTCGTTCAGGTGGCCGCCGGTGAGCTGGTGGCGCAAGCCGGTGTCGAAGACCCAGACGTCCGTGGGGAGCGGGACGTGGTGGCTCTCCATGGTGGCGGTCTCGAGCAGGATGGCGTGGCCGGGGCGGCCGAGGCTCACGATCCACTGGTCCATGCGGCCGCAGCCGATGCCGACGACGTCGTGCTCGGCGGTGTAGGCGAGGTCGGCGAGGGTCTTGAAGGTGAGCTTCCGGCCGACGAGCGCGGCCATGGCGCGGAGGGCGGCGACGAGGAGCGCCGCGGAACTGCTCAGGCCGCCGCCGAGGGGCACCTGGCTGGCGACGGCGAAATTGACGGCGGGGAGGGTGACGCCGTGATCGCGGAGGACGCGGGCGGCGGCGGCCACGTAGCGGGCCCCGCCCTCCGGAAGCGGCCCGTCGAGGCTGAAGCGGACGACGGCGTCCTCGGCGGTGCTGGTGAAGGCCCAGTCGGGGGCGATGGCGGCGGCGATGGCGGTGCGGCGGCTGATGGCGAAGGGGAGGACGGGGCCGCCGTTGTAGTCGGTGTGCTCGCCGAGGAGGTTGACCCGGCCGGGGGCCGAGGTGCGGACGCCGGGCTGGCTTCCAAACCGCTCGCGAAAGAGCGAAGTTGCCTGTCCAACTGGAGATCCCTGGGTTCCCGTCATCCGCTCCCCGTGGAGGTGGCGTGGGTCGTCGTCTTGCCGGCCTGGTGGGCCTGCTCGTGTCGCTGTCGGTGGCGCCGGTGACGGCGCAGCTGGCGCCGCTCGGCGCGCCGAGCGGGGTGCTGCGGATCGACATCCGGGGGAGCTTCGAGAGCGCCGATTCCCGGTTTGCCGGCAGCGGCACGGAAGATTACCTCGCCGACTTCGGCGGGAACATCTTCGGCGGAAACCGGATTCCCCTGCTCCACGCCGCCGACACGCTGCTGGCGGGGGCCCTGGGCCAGCCGGGCTACGGGATGAGCCTCGGCGCCATGAAGGCGCGCGGGCAGCTCACGGTGGGCACGGGCACCATCGGCGCGGCGCTCGGGCTCACCCGCAAGCTAACCGTGTTTGCCAATGTCCCGCTGGTGACCACGCGGGTGCAGGCCAACTTCCAGTTCGATTCCACGACCGGCGACGCGGGGTTCAATCCCGCGCACCCCACCTACGGCACCTCCGCGGGCCAGCAGCTGGCCACGAGCTTCTTCCAGGACTTCACCCTGGCGCTGGTGCAGCTCAACCAGCGGATCCAGCAGGGCTTCGGCGGCAACACCAGCGACAGCCTCGACGCGGTGGCGCTCTTGCAGGAGGGCCAGGCGCTGCAGGGCCAGCTGCAGGCGGTGACGAGTGACGTGCTCACGGCGTCGCCGTTCCTGCCCACGGCCGGGAGCCCGGCGGGCCAGGCGCTGGTGCAGCGAGTGAGTGCCTACCAGACGGGGCTCTCGGGGTACGGCGTGAGCTTCACGGGGACGCCGGTGCTGGCGGTGGGGCGGCTCGACGGGAGTGACGTGACGGCCTTCCTCGTGGATCCCACCGGCCCGATCCAGGCGCTCCCGCTGGCAGAGGCCAAGCTCTCGCGCGCCGGGGACATGGATGCGGGGGCGATCTACACGCTCATCGACCGCTTCGACCGGCCAGGGACCACGGGCGGGATGCGGCTCGCGGTGCAGGCGCTGGTGCGGTTTCCCACGGGGCTCCGGGACAATCCCAACAACCTGCTGGACGTGGGCACGGGGAACGGGCGCTACGAGGTGGGGGCGTCGGGGACGCTGGACGTGGGGAGCAAGAAGTGGGGGCTCCGGGTGTCAGGTGGGTACCTGGCGCGGCTGGAAGGGTTCCGGGTGCGGCGGGTGAGTGCCGCGAGCGCGCCGTACGCGGAGTTCGGGCGGCTGGCCAACGTGCGGCTCAACGCGGGGGACGTGGTGTCCCTCGAGGCGCGGCCCTTCTACCGGCTGGCGCGGAACCTGGCGCTCACAGGCGTGGCGAGCTGGTGGCGGAGCGGGAAGGACCAGGCGCAGTACGACCGGGCGCGGGATTCCCTGCCCGGCATCCCCGCCAGCGTGCTGGGGAGCTCCGAGGGTGCCACAGCGCTGATGCTGGGCGGCGGCCTCAGCTACGTGGGCCGAGCGGCGCACGAGTGTGAAGACGGGCGCCGCTGCGGCTTCCCCATTGAAGCGAGCTGGCACTACGGCACCGTGGTGTCCGCCTCCGGCGCGCCGGTGCCACGATACCGCGCCACGCGCCTCGAGATCCGCTGGTATCAGCGACTGTGGCGGTGAGATGACCGATCCCCGGGAGAGCGCCGCACCCACCCTGGCCCCGCCCTCCCGGAAGAAGACCGCAGAGTTGCGGTCGCTGTCGGTGACGGGGCTGTTCATCCTGGCGGTGTTCTACACGCTGCACCTCGCGCGGGACCTCTTCCTTCCCATCGTGCTGGCGCTGTTCCTGACGCTGCTGCTGCAGCCGCCGGTGCGGTGGCTGCGGCGGCTGCGGTTCTCCGCGCACGTGGCGCCGGCGGTGGTGCTGCTGGCGCTGGTGGGCGGCCTGGTGGTGGGCGGGTACCAGCTGTGGGTGCCGGCGTCGGAGTGGATCGCGCGGGCGCCGCAGGACCTGGCGCAGCTCGAGGGGAAGGTCCGGAAGCTGCTGCGCTCGGTGGAGCGGGTGTCGAAGACGGCGGAGCGGGTGGACCAGATCACCGAGGTGGGACCCACGAGCGACGCGCCCAAGGTGGAGATCCAGGAGGCGACCCTCAGCGAGACGGTGCTCGGCGGAGCGTGGCACGGGCTGGCGGCGGGGGTGATCGTGCTGGTGCTGTGCTACTTCTTCCTGTCGACGGGCTCGGCGTTCGTGCGGAAGCTGCCGCGGGTGCTGCCGCGGCCGAGGGCGGAGCGGATCATCACGATCGTGGCGGAGGCGGAGGACCAGATCTCGCGGTACCTGATCAGCGTGACGCTCATCAACCTGGTGTTCGGGGCGATCACGGCGGCGATCATGTTCTTCACCGGGATGCCCACGCCCGTGCTGCTCGGCGCGGTGGCCATGGTGCTCAACTTCATCCCGTACCTGGGGCCCATCACGATGCTGACGCTGGTGGCGCTGGTGGGGCTCATCTCGCTGCCCAAGCCGGAGCTGGTGCTGACGCCGATGGCGCTGTACCTGGTGCTGCACGCGCTGGAGAGCAACTTCGTGACGCCGCACCTGCTGGGGCGGCGGCTGCCGCTCAACCCGCTGGTGATCTTCCTGAGCTTCCTCTTCTGGTGGTGGATCTGGGGCGTGCCGGGGGCGATCCTGGCGGTGCCGATCATGGTCACGCTCAAGATCATTGCGGACCATACGCCGGCGATGGAGGGGGTGGGGGAGTTCTTGGGGCGGTAACGCGGCGTCTATTCGGGCGTTCGTGGATGTTCGCCGTCTGTAGGGGCCGGATATATCCGGCCCCTACGTACGTGGGGGGAGAGGGGATCTTAGGGGGTTAGGCGCGCCCGAGGAGGGCGGCGGCGTGCTTGCGGGCGGTGGTGGCGTCGGCGTCGCCGAGCATGCGGGCGAGTTCGGTGATGCGGTCCTCACCGTGGATGAGCGCCACGTCGCTGGTGGCGACGCCCTTCTTCGGGGACTTGGAGACGACGAGGTGCCGCGCGGCGCGGGCGGCGATCTGCGGCAGGTGGGTGATGACCAGCACCTGCCGGCGCTCGGCCACCTCGGCGAGGGCATGGCCCACCTGGGCGCCCACCTCGCCGCCGATGCCGGTGTCCACCTCGTCGAAGACCAGCGTGGGGACGGCGTCCTGCTTGGCCAGTACCACCTTGAGCGCCAGCATGATGCGGGAGAGCTCGCCGCCTGAGGCGGCCTTTGCGATGGCGCGGGGCTCCATGCCGGCGTTGAGGCGGACCACGAAGGTGACGCTCTCCTGCCCCAGCGCCTCGATGCGGCCGAGCGGCTCGAGGGCAATGTCGAGCTTGCCACCGGGGAGGCCCAGGCCGGGGAGGAGCTTGGAGACGGCGCGGGCCAGGCGGCCTGCGCCGTCGGTGCGTCGGGTGGTGAGCGCATTGGCGGCGGCCTCGGCGGCACCCTCGGCGGCCACCCGGCGCGCGGCGAGCTGGCGGAGGTCCAGGTCCGCCGTATCGAGGAGCTCGAGCTCGGCGGCGGCCTGCTGCTGCGCGGTGAGCACGGCCTCGATGGAGGCGCCGTGCTTCTGCTTCAGGCGATAGATGACGTCGCGGCGGTGCTCCACCTCGCGGAGGCGGGCGGGGTCGTCCTCGAGGCCGGTGGCGTACTCGTCGGCCAGGCGGGAGAGCTCCTGCAGCGGGGCGATGGCGGCGTCGAGCAGCTCGCGCCAGGCGGCGAGGGAGGGATCCACCCGCTCGAGGCCGCCGAGCACGCGGTCGGCGCGGCCCAGGGCGGCGAGGGCGCCGCTGTCATCGCCGTCGATGAGGCCCTGGAACTTCTGCGCCTGCTCGGCGAGGATGCCGGCGTTGTTGAGGCGGCGGGCCTCGGTGTCGAGCTCGTCGTCCTCGCCCAGCTTGAGGCGGGCCTTGTCGATCTCGTCGACCACGTGCCGGAGCCAGTCGGCGCGGCGGCGGACCTCGTCCCGCTTCTGCACCAGCGCCTGCTCCTCCTCCTGCACCTGCTGCAGCGTGGCGTGCGCCTCGGCGAGGGCGGCGCGCTCGGCGGCGGCGCCGGCCCATGCGTCGAGCAGCTCGCGCTGGGCCTCGGCGTGGAGGAGGGACTGGGTCTCATGCTGGCCGTGCAGGTCCACGAGGACGCTGCCGAGGCGGCCGAGGACACCGATGGTGGTGGGGGAGCCGTTGACCCAGGCCTTGGAGCGGCCGTCGGCGCCGATCTCGCGGCGGACCACCAGGCGATCGTCGTCGAGGTCGAGACCCAGGGCCTCGATGCGGCGGCGGAGCGCGGCTTCGGGGAGTTCGAAGGCGCCCTCGATGATGGCGCGCGGGGCGCCGGGGCGGACGAGGGCGCTGTCGGCGCGCTCGCCGAGGAGGAGCGCCACGGCGTCCACGAGCATGGACTTGCCGGCCCCGGTCTCGCCGGTGAGGACGTTGAGGCCGGGGCCGAGCTGGAGGACGACGTCCGCGATGGTGACGAGGTCGCGGACCCGCAGTTCTGTGATCACCGCACCTTCTCCCGCTCCGAGAGATCGCCCCAGTTTAGCTTCTGGCGCATGCGGGTGAAGTACCCATCCGACCCGAGCCGTACCATAAGCACGCTGGTGGGGGCGCGGCGGATGTAGACGCTGTCGCCGTCGGCGAGGGTGGTGCCGAGCTGGCCGTCGTAGGAGACGAGCAGGTCGTCCACACCGGGGGAGAGGGGCTCGATGCAGATGGTGCTGTCGGGCGGCACCACCACGGGGCGGACGGCCAGGGTGTGGGCGCAGACCGGGGTGACGATCATGGCCTCGACGCCGGGCGCCACGATGGGGCCGCCGGCGGAGAGGGAGTAGGCGGTGGAGCCGGTGGGGCTCGCGATGACCACGCCGTCGGCGCTGTAGGGGCCGAGGTCCTCGGAGTCCACGCTGACCTTGATGCGCACCACGCGGGCGACGCCGCTCTTGTGGATGGCGACGTCGTTGAGGGCCACCTGCTCGCTGCGGAGGCCGCCCTCGTCGCTGATGATGGTGGCGTGGAGCTGGAGGCGGCGCTCGAGGATGTAATGGCCGCTCACCAGGGCATCGAGGGCGGTGGCGAGCTGGTCGCGGGTGGCGGTGGTGAGGAAGCCGACGCGGCCGAGGTTGATGCCGAGGATGGGCACCTCGCGGCCCTTCATGATGCGGGCGCCGCGGAGCAGCGTGCCGTCGCCGCCGAAGGTGAGGAGGGCGTCGGGGAAGTCGGGATCGATCTGCGGGGGGAGCTGGTCCCAGAGGGGGACCAGGCTCGACTCGGTCATGAGGCGGATGCCGCGAGCCGCGGCGAGGGCCGCCAGCTCGCGGAGCACCGCCTTCAGGTCTGCATAGCGCGGGTTGCCGACGACCCCGAGCCTCATCGCGCCTCGACGCTCTCCTCGCTGTGGAGCGCGCGGAGCCGGCGGGCGATGCCGCCGGCGGTGAGGCCGTAGGTCTCGAGCTGCTCGGGGCGCGGGGCCTGGTCGAGCAGCTTGTCGGGGATGCCGAGGGCGATGACGCGCACCTCGGGGTTGGTGGTCTGCAGCGTCTCGGAGAGGTAGGCGCCGAAGCCGTTGACGATGGTGCCCTCCTCCACCGTGACGAGCGTGCGGTGCTGGGCGGCGAGCACCTGCAGCATGCCGCTGTCCATGGGCTTGATGAAGCGGCAGTTCACCACGGCCGCCTCGATGCCCTCGGCGGCCAGCTGCTCGGCGGCGGCGAGGCTCGGCTGCACCATGGTGCCCACCGCCAGGATGGCCACGTCCTTGCCATCGCGCAGGAGTTCCCAGGTGCCGTAGGGCACCGGCGCCACGTCGGCCCAGGCGGGGGGCTCGGCGGGGACCTTGTCGCGCGGGTAGCGGGTGCACCAGGGGCCCTGGAGCTGCACGGCGCCCTTCAGGAGGCCCATGAGCTCGCCGGCGTCCTTGGGGGCGGTGACGGTCATCTCGGGGACGGTGAGCATGTACGCGATGTCGTACAGGCCCATGTGGGTGTGGCCGTCCTCGCCGACGAGGCCCGCGCGGTCCATGCAGAACATGACGGGCAGGTGCTGGATGGCCACGTCGTGGATGATGTTGTCGTAGGCGCGCTGCAGGAACGTGGAGTAGATGGACACGATGGGCCGCACCCCCTCGGTGGCGAGCCCCGCCGCGAAGGTGACCGCGTGCCCCTCGGCGATGCCGACGTCGAAGAAGCGCTCGGGGTGCTTCTTCTGGAAGACGGCGGTGCCGGTGCCGCTCGGCATGGCGGCGGTGATGGCCACGACGTCGGGGCGCTCGCTGGCGAGGTTGGTGATGGCCTCGCCGAACACCTGGGTCCAGGTAGGCGGGCCGCTGGCCTTCTTGAGGAGCTCGCCGGTCTCGGGATCGTAGGCGGCGAGGCCGTGCCACTTCTCCTGGTTGGACTCGGCGTGGCCGAAGCCCTTGCCCTTCTGCGTGATCACGTGGATGACGCGGGGGCCGGTCATCGGCTTCACGAAGTGGATGGTGTCGATGAGCTTCTTGAGGTCGTGCCCGTCGATGGGGCCGAAGTAGCGGAAGCCGAGCTCCTCGAAGAACATGCCGTCGGAGAAGAGGTTCTTGGCGCTCTCCTCGACGTTCTTCATGAGCTCCACGATGCCGGGACCGAAGGTCTTGCCGAGCTTGAAGGTCCAGCCCTTGACGTGCTCGCGGAGCCGGTTGGTGACGGGGCTCGCCGCGATGCCGCCCAGCGTCTTGCTGATGGCGCCGACGTTGGGGGAGATGGACATCCCGTTGTCGTTGACGATGAGGATGATGTCGCGGTCGGAGTGGCCGGCGTTGTTCATCCCCTCGTACGAGAGGCCGCAGGTCAGCGCGCCATCGCCCACGATGGCGACGACCTTGTTCTTGCCGCCCACCAGGTCCCGGGCGGTGGCCATGCCGAGGGCGGCGGACATGGCGGTGCCGGCGTGGCCGGCGCCGAAGGCGTCGTACGGGCTCTCGGTGCGCTTGAGGAAGCCGCTGATGCCGCCGGACTGGCGCAGGGTGTGGAAGCGCGGGTTGCGGCCGGTGAGGAGCTTCCAGGCGTAGGCCTGGTGGCCCACGTCCCAGACCACCTTGTCGTCGGGGGTGTCGAGCTCGTAGAGGAGCGCGATGGCGAGCTCCACGACGCCGAGGCTCGCGCCGATGTGCCCACCCGTCTGCGCGCAGCTGGCGATGAGCCGCTCGCGCATCTCCTGCGCCAGCTCGGGGAGCTGCTCGCGTGAGAGTTGCTTCAGGTCCGCAGGGGACTGGATGGCGTCGAGGAGAGACATGGCACGTGTCCTGGCAGAGAGGACGGGATTCGGGCAGGGCCGCCGGGCGGCCGGGAGGCGGAGGGCGTCACGACTCCCGGCGTACAATATACTCCGCCAGCGCGCCCAAGGCTCCGGCGTCGAGGCCGGCCTGTTCAAGGTGGCCGATGGCGCGCTGGGACAGGGCTTCCGCCTCGGCCCGGGCCTGGTCCACCCCCATGAGGCTCACGTAGGTGGACTTGGCCAGCGCCACGTCCCGGCCGGCGGTCTTCCCAAGCTGCGCGCTGGTGGCCGTCACGTCCAGCACGTCGTCGGCAATCTGGAAGGCCAGGCCCACCTCCTGCCCGTAGCGGCGGAGCGCCTCGAGCGCCGGCGGCGGGGCTTCCCCGGCCATGCCACCGAGGACGCAGGCGGCGCGGATGAGCGCGCCGGTCTTGCCGCGGTGCACCGCCATGAGCCCGTCCAGGTCCAGGGCCCGGTGCTCCGCCTCCAGGTCCAGCCACTGCCCCCCCACCATGCCCTCGATGCCGCCGGCCTCGAAGAGCTCGCCGGCCATGCGGCCGAGGGCGTCGGCGGGGAGGACCAGGTCGCGGGCGGCCTGGGCGAGCACCAGGCCGGCCACGGGGACCAGCAGGTAGCCCACGCGGGTGGCGGTGGGGACGTCGTAGGCGCGGTGGGTGGTGGGGCGGCCGCGGCGGAGGTCGTCGTCGTCCATGCACGGGAGGTCGTCGTGGACGAGCGAGTAGGTGTGGACGGTCTCGACCGCCGCGGCCACCGCCGCGATGGCCGGCGAAATGCCGCCCACGGAGCGGTAGGCGGCGAGCACCAGGGCGGCGCGGACGCGCTTGCCGGGGGTGTTGAGGGCGTAGGCGAGCGCCTCGCCGGTGCGGCCGGGGACGATGGTGCCGATCCGCTCGGCCCAGGCCGCGAGCAGGACATCCACGCGGTCGCGCGCCTCGGCGAGGAGCTCGGGGGCGGAGAACTGGGTCCGCTCAGCCGGCATGGCCATTCCCGCCGTCGAGGGACTCGAGCCGGAGGGTGCCGTCGGCCTCGGCGAGGACCTTCTGGACCTTGGCCTCGGCCTGGGCCAGGCGCTCGCGCGCGGTACGGAGGCGGGTGACGCCCTCCTCGAAGAGGGCGAGTGCCTTGTCGAGGTCGCCGTCCTCGCGCTCGAGCTGGCGGACGATCTCCTCGAGGCGGCGGAGCTCCTCGGCGAGGGACGGCGCGGCCTCGGCGGCGGGCGCCGGCGCGGGGCCGGGAGTGGTGCGCTTGGTCATGAAGCCCCCTCGGCGCGGGCGGCCACCAGGCCGTCCGCGACACGCAGGGTGAACGGGAGGCCGGGCGGGAAGTCCGCCACCCGGCGCAGGACGCGGCCCTCGGCGTCGCTGGCGACTCCGTAGCCGCGATCGAGGACCTTGAGCGGGGAGAGCGCGTCGAGCTGGGCGGCGAGCCGCACCAGGTCGCGGCGCGGCGCCTCGAGGCGCTGCTGCAGCAGGTACTCCAGGCGATCGGCGGTGCGCGCCAGCCGCTCGCGACCGAGGCGGGTGCCGCGGTCGAGTGCCTGGGCGAGGCGGAGGCCGAGGGCGTGGACGCCGGCGCGGAGCGCGTCGCCATCCGGCACGGCGAGCTCGGCGGCGGCGGAGGGCGTGGCGGCACGGACGTCGGCGACGAGGTCGGTGAACGAGACGTCGGTCTCGTGGCCGATGGCGGAGATGGTGGGCACGCGGACGGCCGCGAGGGCGCGGCAGACGGCTTCGCGGTTGAAGACGGCGAGGTCGTCCTTC
>JBGAOL010000115.1:0-10369 GCA_044221825.1 Gemmatimonadales bacterium | reverse complement strand
GCTCCGCGAGGGGTGGCTGTCGTTGCCAAACCCGAACCGACGCCCACATCAACTGCAGTTCTCTGTGACCTCTGTGCCCTCTGTGCCTCTGTGGTTTTGCAGTTGCCCCGCCCCCCTCACAGGCCTAGTTGACGTTGCCCGTGGCCTCCTCGGCGACGCGGGCGGCCTTGCGGGTGCCGTAGAGCGCGCGGTAGATGGCGACGTTGCGCTGGACGATGCGGACGTAGTCGCGGGTCTCGGCGAAGGTGATCTTCTCGACGAAGAGGTCGGGGTCGGCGGCGGCGGCGCCCACGGCCCAGAGGGGGACGCGGCCGGCGCCGGCGTTGTAGGCGGCGAGGGCGCGGGCCAGGTCGCCGTCGAACTGGTCGAGCCGGGTGGCCAGGTAGTGGGTGCCGAGCTGCAGGTTCACGGCCGGGTCGTGGAGCTGGTCGGTGCTCCAGCCGGGCAGCTTGAGGGTGCGGGCCAGGAGGCGGCCGGTCTCGGGCATCACCTGCATGAGGCCGAGGGCGCCGGCGCGCGAGCGGGCGCGGGGCTCCCAGGCGGATTCCTGGCGGATGAGCGCCGCCACCACGAGCGGGTCGAGGCCGGTGGCGCTGGCCTGGCGCTCGAGTTCGTCGGCGTAGTAGAGCGGGTAGAGCAGGCGATAGGTGCGCGCGTCCGCCGGGGCGCCGCGGGCCTGGGCGCGCCGCGCGATGCTGACCGCCGCCGAGGGCTGGCCGATCTGGCGATAGCCGTCGGCAATGGCCAGGAGGCGCTCGGCCGAGGTGTCGGGGCCGGCGAGGAGCCCCTCGCGCTCCCAGGCGGCTTCGGGGGTGAGCTCGCCCTCGGTGAGGAGCTGGATGCGGCGGAGCGCGTGGCTCACGTCGCTGTAGAAGAAGAAGGTGTCCACCGCGGCCACCGGCTGCCAGGCGGGGACGCCGAGGCGGCGGGCGCTCACGGAGGCGTAGTAGCTGAGCGGGTCGCGGGCCACGACGGACTGCCAGAAGAGCTCGGCGCGGGGGCGGTCGCCCAGTTCGTCGTAGGTGCGGCCGGCCCAGTAGCCGGCGGCCTGGCCGTCGGCGCCGGGGTTCCGCTGGTGCACGGCCACGAAGTCCTCGGCGGCGCCGGCCTTGTCGCCCGACTCCCAGCGGGAGAGGGCGGCGAGGAAGCCGGCGCGGCCGGCGGAGTCGCTCTCGGGGAAGCGGGTGGCGAGGTCGCGCCAGATCTTCCGTGCCGCTTCCGCGTTGCCGAGGCGGCTCTCGACGCCACCGGCCAGGAAGAGCGCCGAGGGGATGACCTCGTCCTTGGGGTAGCGGGTCATGAGCCGCGCCAGGGTGGCGCGCGCCACGGCGTCGCGGCCCAGCCGGATCTCGGCGAGGGCGCGCTCCCACTGCGCCCGGGGCGCGAGCGGGGACGCGGTGGTGATGCGGCCCAGGGCGGTGATGGCCTGGGTGTAGCGGCGGGTGCGGTTCAGCGCCACGCCGTAGGCCAGGCGGTCCTCGCTGGTGCCGAGGCCCGCGGCGAAGGCGCGGTGGTAGAGCGCGGCCTCGCGCGCGGGCTGGCGGAGCTCGGTGGCGGCGCGGGCCACGACGAGCGCTTCCTGCGCGGTGAGCGGGAGGCCCGCGGTGAAGAGCGCGTCGAGCGTGGCGACGGCGGGCCGGGCCTTGAGGGCCGCCACCAGGGCGCGGCGCACCTCGGTGCGCTGGGCCGCGGTGCGGGCCAGCCGCAGGCGGAGCCGGGTGGCATTGCCCACCTGGCCGAGCGAGTCGTAGCGGAGGATGGCGCCCGGGAGGTCGCCGGCGAGCTCCCGGGCCTCTGCATCGGCCGCGAGGATGCGGGCGGCCACGAGCGGCGTGCGGATCCGCTCCAGCATGCCCCAGCGGGTGGTGCTGTCGGGGGTGAGGCGCGCGGCGCGGCGGAGTAGCCAGTCGCCGAGCAGCGGCATTTCCTTGGCGGCGTCCAGGTAGAGCTGCCGCGCCTCGGCGAGGCGCCCGCCCTTCTCGGCGGCCCCGGCTTCGCGCATGAGGCGCGGGCCATCGGCCGAGACGTCGTCATCGGCGGCCTGGAGCGTGGCCGGAAGGACGGCGGCAAGGACGAGAACCAGCCGCGCGAGGCGGCCGAGGGGACGACGAGCGAGCATGAAGACTCCGGGACAGCCCAACCGGGGTGTGATAGCCGAGCGGACTCCCAACATACTAGTGACGCGGCATGGGCAACAGCGTTCCCACACGAGTTCCCCTAGTGGAAGATGCGTGCCGCGCCGAGAGGGCTCAAATACAAGCAGATAGGGCGGTTGGGGTGATGCGCTGTCGCCCCGGTGCGGCAGGTTGGGACAGAGGCGGGGCGCCGTGGCGCGGGGGTCGGCTGCCCGCTGCGGGCTCGCGCGTTGGACCGGATTCCGACATCTTCATTCCCCGTGACCGACCTTCCGCCCGACCTCCGCGCCGCCCTCGCCGACCGCTACCGCCTCGAGCGCCCGCTCGGGCAGGGCGGCATGGCGGTGGTGTACCTGGCGCACGACGTCAAGCACGACCGGTCGGTGGCCCTCAAGGTCATCCGGCCGGACATGAGCGCCTTCCTCGGCAGTCGCTTCAGCCGCGAGATCCGGCTGGCCGCGCGGCTGCAGCACCCCCACATCTGCTCGGTGTACGACTCGGGCGAGACGCCGGACGGCAAGCTCTGGTACACGATGCCGTTCGTGGCCGGCGAGTCGCTGCGCCACCGGCTGTCGGCCGAGCCGCGGCTGCCGGTGCTCGAGGCGGTGCGCATTGCGCGGGAGGCGGCGCAGGCGCTCGAGTACGCGCACAAGCAGGGCGTGATCCACCGCGACATCAAGCCGGAGAACATCATGCTCTCCGGCGGGCACGCCCTCGTGGCGGACTTCGGCATCGCGCTGGCCGCCAGCAAGGCGGGCGGCAACCGGATGACGGAGACGGGCCTCTCCCTCGGCACGCCGCACTACATGAGCCCCGAGCAGGCCACCGCGGAGAAGGAGCTGACGCCGCGCTCCGACATCTACTCGCTGGCGAGCGTCCTCTACGAGATGCTGACCGGCAACCCGCCGCATGTGGGTGCCTCGGCCCAGCAGATCATCATGAAGATCGTGACCGAGGAGGTGGCCCCGGTCAACGCGCAGCGCAAGTCGGTGCCGCCCAACGTGGCGGATGCCGTCGCGAAGGCGCTGGAGAAGCTCCCCGCCGATCGCTTTGCCACCGCGGCGGAATTCGCGCAGGCGCTCACCAGTTCGGCGTACACCCGCCCGATGACCGGCGTAGCCGCCCTCGCCGCGAGCCCAGTGGCGCGCCGCTGGCGCCAAGCGGCCTTGGCTGGGGGGGCACTGGCCATCCTGGTCGCGCTCGTGGCCGCGTGGGGATGGTTCCGCCCCGACCCACCCGCGCCGGTCTCGCGCTATGGGCTCGGATTCCCCGACGGCCAGCTGCCCGACGGAATCCTCGCGCTCAGCCCGGACGGATCGCGGCTGGTGTACGAGGGCCTCTCCGCCGACGGTCAGGAACAGCTCTGGCTAAAGGACCGGAGCCAGTACGCAGCGATGCCGCTGGCGGGCACGATCGGTGGGGACGGCCCGGCGGTGTCGCCGGATGGCCAGTGGATCGCGTTCACCCAGAATGGCGTGCTCAAGAAGATCCCCATCGGCGGCGGCGCGGCCGTTTCCCTGACCGACTCGTCGTTCGGCGGCGCAGCGTGGCTGGAGGACGGGAGCGTGCTCTTCACCCGCTTCGACTTCCAGATGGGCCGGGTGCCGGGCGCGGGGGGAAGTGCCACCATCGCCTGGAAGCCTCCTGACGGCCAGCGAGACGGCGCGCTGTTCATGGCGCCGCTTCCCGGGACGCGAGGGGTCATCTTCACCCGCTGCACCAACCTCTGTGCCACCTCCTCGCTCTGGGTGCTCGACCTCGAGTCCGGCGAGGCCAGGGAACTCGTGCCCGACGCCAAGCGGGGCTGGTACCTCCCCACCGGGCACCTCGCCTACGTCCGCACCGACGGCGGGATGTTCGCCGTGCCGTTCGACGTGAAGTCGCTGACGATCCGCGGGGCACCGACGCCGATCCTGGATGGCGTGGCGCTGCTCTTCGGGGTCATCCCGAACCTCGCCTTCAGTGCCAATGGCACCCTCGTGATGCAGTCGGGTACCGGCGGCGAGCAACTGGCGATGTACGAGATGGTGTGGGTGGATCGTACCGGGCGGGAGACCCCGGTGGACTCGAGCTGGCAGTTCCGCCATTCGCAGTCCAACGGCAACGCCGGCTGGTCGCTCTCTCCTGACGGAAGGCGGCTCGCCATCGGGCTCAACACCGACGCCGGCGACGACATCTGGATCAAGGAACTGCCGGACGGTCCGCTGATGAAGGTCACGCAGGACAGCGCGTCGGAGGAGCGGCCCCGGTGGACCCCCGACGGCCAATCGGTCACCTACATCGTGGATGGCGCGGGCTCGCTGCGGAGGCGCCCGGCCAACGGCACCGGCACGGAGGAGGTCGTCCTCGACACGCCGGGCCTGCTGCTCCTCGAAGGTTCGTATTCGAGGGACGGCACCTGGCTCCTGCTCCGGGTGGGCGGCAACGCCGGCACAAGCAAAATCCGGAACATCCTCGCCCTCCGGCCCGGCGTGGACAGCGCGCCGGTGGAGCTGCTGGCCAACGCCCGTGCAGACGAATCGGCCCCGGCGCTCTCGCCCGACGGGAAGTGGCTGGCATACGTCTCGGATGAGACCGGGCGGGACGAGGTGTACATCCGCCCCTTCCCCGACGTGGAGAGCGGCAAGTGGCAGGTGTCCACCAACGGCGCCCAGGCGCCGCTCTGGGCCCACAGCGGCCGCGAGCTGTTCTACGTGGACGCCGGGCGGAACATGATGGCGGTGGCGGTGCCACCGGCTGGCCCCTCCCAGCTCGGCGCGCGGGTCCGGCTCTTTGCGCTCGGGAGCGACGTCTACCTGGACGTGAGGGAGTGGTACACCCCCTTCGACATCTCGCCGGACGACAGCCGATTCCTCATGTCCCGCCGAGTGACCGCGGGCGGCGAGGAGCGGCGCACCTTCCTCCTGGTCGAGAACTGGTTCGAGGAGCTGAAGGCGAAGCTTGGCAAGTAGCCCCCTCGGCTCGCGGCTGAAGCCGCGGCTCGGCGATAGGCACTGAAGTGCCCGGCGCAACGGCCTTGCGTCGCTTCAGCGACATCTGCCGAGCCGTCGCTTCAGCGACGACTCGGCGCAGGCGTGCCATCCTCTTCCTTGGCACAATGCTTTGGCCGGCCCTCGCCGCCGCCCAGCGCCCCTGTAGCCCACCCGGGCCGGTCCGGGGCCCGAGCCCCGACCTCTACTGCATCCACCTCTTCCCCGCGGCGGGGTCCGACGCCTCCGGCACCGCGGAGCTCGACTGGATCCCGGGGCCGTTCACGGTCAACGTGGGGCCCGACGGCACCAACCGCTGGGCTCCCACGCTCACCCTGCGCGATCTGCCACCCCTCCCCAAGGGCCCCGCCCCGGGCTACGTCGCCTGGGTCATGCCCCAGTCGCTCGAGCCGACCATCCGCCTCGGCGTGGTGAAGGACGGCGTCACCCCGCTCCCGCCCTTCACGCTCCAGCGCTTCCTCATCCAGGTGTCGGCGGAGCCGGACACCGCCACCCGCAGCAGGCGCGGGCCGCTCGTCCTCCGCGGCGAGTCGGCGGGGACCCGCCTCCGCCCCGCCGACAACTACGAGTTCTTCCTCGGGGCCATCGGCGTCCCGCCCGGCGCCGACGCGCACGTGGAGCACATGGCGCGCGAGGCCGATTCCCTCGGCTGGACCGGCGTGCCGATGTTCCCCGGGCTCGAGATGCTGTCGTCGGAAATGCTGCTCCGGCCGCTGGTGCGCGCGTGGCTCCCCCCCGAGACGCCCGACGCGCCCGCCGCGCGCCCGCGGGAGGTCGTGACCCTCCAGAGCGGCGACACGCTCGACCTCACCGCCGGCCTCGTCCGCCGCACCCTGGCGGGGCGAGGCTACACGATGTTCGGCTTCAACAACCAGTATCCCGGCCCGCTGCTGCGCGTGCCGCAGGGCGGCCGGATCACCGTCCGGTTCCACAACGCGCTGCCCCTCCCCTCCACCGTGCACTGGCATGGGCTCCGGCTCGATGCGCGGTTCGACGGCGTGCCGGACCTCTCCCAGCCGGCGGTCGCGCCGGGCGGTAGCTTCACCTACCAGCTCCGGTTCCCCGACGGGGGCATCTTCTGGTATCACCCCCACGTCCGGGAGGACCTCCAGCAGGACCTCGGCCTCTACGGGAACATCTTCGTCCAGCCCGCGCGCCCCGACGCCTGGGGCCCCGCGCATCGGGAGGAGTTCCTGATGCTGGACGACCTCCTCGTTGGGGAGGACGGCCTCGTGCCGTGGGGACGGGAGGCGCCGACCCACGCCCTGATGGGGCGCTTCGGCAACCTGATGCTGGTCAACGGCGAGCCCGACTGGCGGCTTGCCGTGCGCCGCGGCGAGGTCGTCCGCTTCTTCCTGACCAACGCCTCCAACACCCGCACCTTCAACCTCTCGTTCGGGAACGACGTCCGGATGAAGGTGGTCGGCGCCGATCTCGGCAACTTTGCGCGGGAGGTGTGGGTGGAGAGCGTGGTGATCGGGCCGGCGGAGCGGTATGTCGTGGAGGTCCGGTTTGCCCGGGCCGGAACCGCCGCCCTGATCAATGCCGTCCAGGGCCAGGACCACATGAACGGCCGGTTCTTCCCGGTGGTGGACACCCTCGGCACCGTCACGGTATCGCCCGAGCCCGCCTCCCCCGACCTGGCCGCCAGCTTCGGGGCCCTGCGCACCGACCAAGTGGTGGCCGAGGAGGCGGGCGCGCTCCTCCGCGCCCAGCAGGGGCTCCCGCCCGAGCGGGTGCTCGAGCTCCGCGCCACCTTCGTGGACCTGCCGTTCGTCACCCTGCGCCTCATGCGCAAGGACAGCCTCTACCACAACCCGGTCGAGTGGGCCGGCACGATGCCCGGAATGAACTGGGCCGCGGTCGGCGCCCAGGCGCGGTGGACCCTGCGCGACCCCGCCACCGGCAAGGAGAACCACGACATCGACTGGCGGTTCCGGGTGGGCGACCTCGTCCGCCTCCGGCTGGTGAACGTCCGCGAGACGCTGCACGCCATGCAGCACCCGATGCACCTCCACGGCCAGCGGTTCCTCATCCTGGCGGTGAACGGCGTCCCCAACACCGACCCCGCCTGGAAGGACACGGTCCTTGTGCCGGCGGGGTTTGCGGAGGACCTTCTGGTGGAGTTCTCGAACCCCGGCCCCTGGATGCTCCACTGCCATATCGCGGAGCACCTGCAGGCCGGGATGATGACGACCATCCTCGTGGAGCAGCCATGACGTCCTCCTCCCTGCGCCGGGCGCTCGCCGCCGGCGCGCTCGCCGTTCTCGCGCCCGCCATCCTCGCCGCCCAGCGCCCCGCGCTGGCGCCGCCGGTGAAGGAATACGTGGTCGTGGACTCCCCGGTGGTGGCCATCACGAACGTCCTCGTGATCGACGGGACCGGCGCGGCGGCCCGGCCGGGCCAGACGGTCATCCTGCGTGACGGCCTGATCGCCGAGGTGGGGCCCACGAAGAAGGTGAAGGTGCCGGCGGGCGCGGCCGTGGTGGACGGGACCGGCAAGACGCTGATCCCCGGGATGGTCGGGATGCACGACCACATGTACTACTCGGCGGCGGGCGGCTACGACGCCCAGATGAGCTTCACCGGGCCCCGGCTCTACCTCGGCTCCGGCGTCACCACCATTCGCACCACCGGCAGCCAGTCGCCCTACGGCGACATCAACCTCAAGCGCCGCATCGACGCGGGGCAGGTGCCGGGCCCCCGGATCTTCGTCACCACCCCGTACCTCACCGGACCCGGCGGCGGCGGGACGATGTCGGTGGCGGAGACGCCGGAGCAGGCGCGCCGGTTCATCGCCTACTGGGCGGAGGAGGGGGCCACCTGGGTCAAGTTCTACACCAACATCAGCCAGGCGGCGATGGCGGCGGCCATCGACGAGGCGCACCAGCGCGGGATGCGCGCCACCGGGCACCTCTGCTCCGTCACCTTTCGCGAGGCGGTGGCGCTGGACATCGACGACCTGGCGCACGGCGGGATGACGGCCACCGACTTCGTGCCGGGCAAGGAGCTGGACAAGTGCCCGCGGAACTCGCTGGTGACCCTCGACAAGGAAGTCGCGGCATCGGGGCCGATCGCCACGCCGCTCATCCAGTACATGATCGCCAATGGGGCGTCGATGACCACGACCCCCGCGGTCTACGAGCTCTTCTACCAGCACCGTCCCGTCACCGAGGCGCGCTCCCTCGACCTCATGGCCCCCGCGGTGCGCGAGGCCTACCTGGCCGAGCGGGCCCAGATCGACACCACCACGAACTGGCCCCTGACGCCGGAGGGGTTCGCGCGGGCGCTGGCCTTCGACAAGGCGTTCTTCGACGCCGGGGGCATCCTCGGCAGTGGCGTGGACCCGACCGGCAACGGCGGCGCGCTTCCCGGCCTCGGCGACCAGCGCGGATACGAGTTGCTGATCGAGGGAAACTTCACCACCGAGCAAGCGGTGCAGGTGGTGAGCCTCAACGGCGCGCGGATCCTGGGCGTGGCCGACCGGTTCGGCTCCGTCGAGCCCGGGAAGGTGGCCGACCTCGTCCTGATCGACGGCGACCTCCGGACCGCGCCAACCGTGATCCAGCAGGTGGTGCTCGTGTTCAAGGATGGCGTGGGGTACGACTCCCCGAAGCTCATCGCCGCCACGAAGGGGCGGGTGGGCATTGACTGACCGGGATCGTGCGGGGTGACGCATGACGCCTGACCTGCAGTGGGTCCGTCCCGCCGACACCGAGCTGGACATGTTCGGCCTCACGCACATCGGCCGGGTGCGGAAGGAGAACCAGGACCACTTCATGCTCTGCACCGTGCACCCGCAGGTGGTGGTGCACGGCACGAGCCTGCCGGAGCCCGAGTCCCTCCCGCTCCGGGGCGAGCGGATCGCCACTTACATGCTGGTGGCCGACGGGGTGGGCAGCGGATCCGGCGGCGGGGGGGCGGGCCCCCACGCCCTCGCCACCATCATGCACTACGTGTCCTCCTCCATGCGCTCCTACCACGCCGCCGGCGCGGCGACCGACGCGGAGTTCTACCGGGCGCTGACGCAGGCGGCGCTCGAGGCCCACGCGGCGGTGCGGGAAAAGTCCGTCCAGTTTCCCGAGGCCAAGATGGCCACGACGCTGACCCTGGCCGTCGCGGTCTTCCCCTGGATGTACGTGACGCAGGTGGGCGACAGCCGCTGCTACCGCTATTGGGACGGGACCCTGACGCAGGTCACGCGGGACCAGACGATCGCGCAGGGGCTGGTGGACCAGGGGTTGATGCCGGCGGATCGCGCCGCCCAGTCACCGTTCAGCCACGTGCTCTCGAGCGCCATCGGCGGCCAGGAGGCCTCGCCGGTGGTCTCCCGGATCGAGATCCCGCGCGGGTGCGTCATCCTGCTGGCCACCGATGGGCTCACCAAGCACGTCAGCGACGCGGAGATCGCGATGCACGTGAAGCAGATGGAGTCGTCCGAACAGCTCTGCCGGACCCTGCTGGATCTGGTGCTCGAGCGCGGCGGCAGTGACAACGTCACGTTGATCGCGGCGCGGGCACCGATCCGCACCCCGGCGGCAGCGTGACCGACGCCCTCGCCCGCCTCAGTGGTGCCCTGGCCGACCGCTACCGTCTCGAGCGCGAGCTCGGCGCGGGCGGGATGGCCACGGTGTACCTGGCCGAGGACCTCCGGCATGCCCGGCGGGTGGCGGTCAAGGTCCTGCGGCCCGAGCTGGCCGCCGTCATCGGCGCCGAGCGCTTCCTCAGCGAGATCAAGACCACCGCCAACCTCCAGCACCCCCACATCCTGCCGCTCTTCGACTCGGGCGAGGCCGACGGCTTCCTGTTCTACGTGATGCCCTACGTGGAGGGGGAGACGGTCCGGGACCGGCTGACCCGGGAGAAGCAGCTGCCGGTGGCCGATGCGGTGCGGATCGCCAGCGAGGTGGCCTCGGCGCTCGACTACGCCCACCGGCACAACGTGATCCACCGCGACATCAAGCCCGAGAACATCCTCCTGCATGATGGCTCCGCGCTGGTGGCGGACTTCGGGATCGCGCTGGCGGCGAGCAAGGCGGGCGGGACCCGGATGACCGAGACGGGGATGAGCCTGGGGACGCCGCACTACATGAGCCCCGAGCAGGCGATGGGGGAGCGGGAGATCACGGCCCGGAGCGACGTGTATGCGCTGGGGGCGGTGCTCTACGAGATGCTGACGGGGGACCCGCCGTTTACCGGCAGCACGGCGCAGGCCATCGTGGCGCGGGTGGTGACCGAGAGCCC
>JBGAOL010000114.1:0-10334 GCA_044221825.1 Gemmatimonadales bacterium | reverse complement strand
GTGTCGTACTCGGCGCGGCACGCCTCACACTGGGTGAAGGCCCGCATGGTGGTGCGCTCCCGGTCGTACGGGAGGTGCTCGATGACGGTGTAGCGGGGCCCGCAGTCGGTGCAGGTGATGAACGGGTAGTGGTGCCGCCGGTTCATCGGGTCGAGCACCTCGCGCTCGCACGCCGGGCAGATGGCGATGTCCGGCGGCACGGGGAGGCGGCCGGCCGGGGCCTCGTCGCTCGCCTCGATCCGGAAGTCGGTGCAGCCTTCCGGCTCGGCATCGCGCACGGCCACGGCCATGACCTGGGCCAGCGGCGGCGCCTCGGCGCGGAGCGCCTGCAGGAAGGCCTGCACGCCGGCGTCGTCCCCCTCGAGGTGGACGGTCACCTCGCCGGCGGCGTTCCGGACCCAGCCCGTGAGGCCGTGCCGGAGGGCAATGCGATGGAGGAAAGGACGGAAGCCGACGCCCTGCACCACGCCCTCGACCCGGACGCGGCAGGCCACGGCCACCGTCCGGGTCGGCGAGGTCATCGGGCGGCGTGCGCGGCCACCTGCGAGCGCAGGAACTCGAACCAGGCGTCGAGCCCCTCGCCGGTGCGGGCCGAGGTGAGGAAGAACTCGAGGTCGGGGTTCACGCTCCTGGCGTTCCGGATGGCCAGCTCCACGTCGAAGTCGAGGTGGGGCAGCAGGTCGATCTTGTTGAGCACCGCGTAGCGCGACACCTTGAACATCTTGGGGTACTTGAGCGGCTTGTCCTCGCCCTCGGTCACCGAGAAGACCACGATCTTGTCGCGCTCGCCCAGGTCCCAGCTGGCGGGGCAGACGAGGTTGCCGACGTTCTCGACGAAGAGGAGCTTCGTCCGCGCCAGGTCGATGGCCGTCAGCGCGTCCTGCACCTGCAGCGCGTCGAGGTGGCAGGCGCCGCCGGTGACCACCGCCTGCACCAGCCGCTCGGTGTGGCGGGCCAGGCGGTCCGCGTCGTTCTGCGTCTGCACGTCGCCGGTCACCACGGCAATGCCGAGTTCCTCGCCGAGGGCGGCGAGCGTCTTCTCCAGCAGCAGCGTCTTCCCGGAGCCGGGCGAGGAGACGACGTTGAACGAGAGGATGCCGCGGTCGGCGAGCACCTGCCGGACCTCGCCGGCCAGCTCGTTGTTGCGCGCCATCACCTTCTCGCGGACCTCAATCGTCCGGACGGCCATCGTCCACCTCCAGGTAGTCCAGCCGGAGGACGTCCCCCGGCACGCGGGTCAGCTCGGTCTGGGCACCGGTGAAGGGCGGCGTCTGGAAGACGGCCTCGAGGCAGAACTGGAAGTTGTCCGGTTCCACGCCAGCATCGTCCCCCACCAAAACACCCACCCGGAGCAATCGCCCCGGGTGTCGTGTCATCTGCTCTTCCACCAGCCGGGCCACTTCCATGGCGAGGCTCATCTCATGCATGGCTGTAGGCCGGCCTCTTCTTCACGTGATGGCCCCACGCCTCGAGGCGGTGGGCTGCCTTCTCGGCCACCGCATCCACCACCGCCTCGAGCTCGGGCGTGAGGATCGCCGACATCTCCACCCGGTCGGGCTCCGCGCCCACCGCCGCCACCACCGGGGGCAGCGTGCCGCGGAGCTCGGCCAGGGCCAGGACTTCCTTCAGGTCAATCTGGTGCGGCGACAGCTTGTGCGCGAGGTAGCGGGGCAGCTCGCCCCGGCTCATCTCGTGCACCGTCCCGGGGGCCGCCCCGGACCGGATGGCGTCGAGCAGGAGCAGCTCGTCCGCGTCCTCGATCATGGGCAGCAGGTTCATCCCCCAAGTCCCGCCGTCCACCAGCTCGAGCGACGGCGGGAGCTCCCACCCTTCCTTGAGCCGCGCCAGCGCGGCCAGCCCGAGCCCGTCGTCCCCCATGATGGGGTTGCCGAGGCCGAGCACCACCGTGCGGCGCGTGGGGCTACTCATTGAGGTCCTCGCCGTCCACGAAGTGGTGCTTGGCCGGCACGAACCGCCCGCCCGTGAAGATCGAGGAGATGACGCCGCCGCGCTCCAGCACGTCCGCGCGCACGGCCAGGTAGATGTGCATCGGGATGAAGATCAGGAACGCCCAGGTCAGGACGTGGTGGACGAACCGCACCACCGGCATCCCGCCCATCACGATGCCCACCCAGTTGAACGCCTTGTAGAAGAACCCGCTCGGGTCCGACTGCCCGTACAGCGCGAAGCCGCTCACGATCATCACCAGCGCCAGGAAGTACACGCCGGTATAGCTCAGCTGCTGCAGCGGGTTGTGGCCCAGGTAGTGGGGCGCCTTCTCCGGCTCGATCATGGCGTAGAACTTCACCTGCTTCACCATGTTGACCCAGTCGCGCGGGCGGATCGGGAAGAGGGCGGGGAGCCGCTCGAACCGGTTGCCGGCGAAGAGCCAGTAGATCCGCCAGATGGCCGTGGTGGCGAAGATGGCCGCCGCGGCGAAGTGGATGAACCGCATCCACCCCATCAGGAAGTGGTCCCGGGTGTCGCCGCCCGCCATGAAGTAGGGCTTGCCGATGTAGAGGCCCGTGACCACCAGCGCCACCATGGTCCCGACCGCCAGCCAGTGCATCAGCCGGATGGGCCAGCCCCACAGCTTCACCCACTTGTAGTTCCCGCTCGGCGCCGCGATGTCGGCGCCGAGGTGGAACCCCTGCTGGCCGGCCGCGGGGCGGCCGGCCTGGGGAGTGGCCTTGGTCATTGGACCTTGACCTCCACGACCGGGTTGCCATTGGCATCCAGGACGTGGACGCCGCAGGACATGCACGGGTCGAAGCTGTGGATGGTGCGCAGGATCTCGAGCGGCTGCTCGGGGTTCACCAGCGGGTGGTTGTCCACCAGCGAGGCCTCATAGGCGCCCTGCTGGCCCTGGCCGTCCCGCGGCGAGCAGTTCCAGGTGCTCGGCACCACGCACTGGTAGTTGGTGATCTTGCCGTCCTTGATCTTCACCCAGTGGCCCAGGGCGCCGCGCGGGGCGTCGAGGAAGCCGAAGCCCTTCGACTCGCCCGCCGGCCACTTGGAGGGATCCCACTTCTCCTGGTTGAACGTCTGGGTGTCGCCGTTCTTGATGCGGTTGACGAGGTCGTCGTACCACTTGTTCATGCGCCGGGCCAGCAGCACCGTCTCCATGCCGCGGGCCGCGGTGCGGCCGAGCGTCGAGAAGAGCGCGCTCGGGCCCACGTTGAGGGCGCTCATCACGCCGCCCACCATGTCGCGCACTTCCTCGTGGCCCTTGCCGTACGCCACCAGCAGGCGCGAGAGCGGGCCCACCTGCATCGGCTTGCCCTCGTAGCGCGGGGCCTTCATCCAGGTGTACTTCGGCTCGCCCATCAGGTAGGTCCACGGCGTGGCGGGCCCGGTGTACTTGGGCGTCGTCTCGCCGTCGAACGGGTGCAGGCCCGACTCCGGGCCGGTGCTGTACTCGTACCAGCTGGTGTTGATGAACTCCTGCACCTTGGCCGGGTCGAAGTCGTGGACCTTGGTGAGGTCGTTGTCGTAGATGATGCCGCGCGGGAAGTAGAGCTTGTCGAGGTCCCGGATGTCGCCCTCGGGGAACTCGCCGTAGCAGAGGTGGTTCTTGACGCCGCCGCCGATCGCCGCCCAGTCCTTGTAGAAGCCGGCGATGGCCACGAGGTCGGTCCAGTACACCTGCTCCACGAACCGCTGCGCCCGGGTGATCATGTCGCGGATGTCGGTGAGCCGCTCCGCGTTGATCGTCGCCGTGTCGTTCAGGTTGATGGCCGAGGCCATGCCGCCCACGAGGAAGTTCGGGTGCGGGTTCTTGCCGCCGAAGATGGCGTGCAGCCGGATGATGTCCCGCTGCCAGTCGAGCGCCTCGAGGTAGTGCGCCACCGCCATGAGGTTGGCCTCGGGCGGGAGCTTGTAGGCCGGGTGGCCCCAGTAGCCGTTGGTGAAGATGCCGAGCTGGCCGCTCGCCACGAACTTCTTGACCCGGTTCTGCACCTCGGCGAAGTACGTCTCCGAGTTGTTGGGCCACGGCGAGAGGGACTTGGCCAGGCGGCTGGTGCCGGCCGGGTCCGCCTTGAGGGCGCTCACCACGTCCACCCAGTCGAGCGCGTGCAGGTGGTAGAAGTGGATCACGTGATCCTGGATGAACTGCATCCCGTGGATCAGGTTCCGGATGATGTTGGCGTTGGGCGGGATCCGGATGTCGAGCGCGTCCTCCACCGCGCGGCAGCTCGCCACCGCGTGGACGACGGTGCAGACGCCGCAGATGCGCTGGACGAACGCCCAGGCGTCGCGCGGGTCCCGGTCCTTCATGATGGTCTCGATCCCGCGGAACTGCGTGGACGAGGCCCAGCTGTCGGTGATCTTCCCGTTCTCGGATTGCACCTCGATGCGGAGGTGACCCTCGATGCGGGTGATCGGGTCGACGACGACTTTGGTGGCAGCCATGGGTGTCAGTCTCCGTTACTTGTTCGGGGTGCCGCCCTGGGACGGGCCGTCGACGACCGGCAGCTGCCGGTTCTTCTCACGCATCTGGTGGACACCGGTCGCGGCCGCGTGGGCCACCACACCTGCCGTGGCGCCGATCGCCAGCGCCGCGCCCAGCACGTCCACCCGCTCCTCGATCCCGAAGCCGCCCACGTCCGGCAGCCGGCCGTAGAACGGGGTCATCGTGTCCCAGAAGTGGGGCTCGGTGCAGCCGATGCACGGGTGGCCCGCGCCGATCGGCCAGCTGGTGCGGGTGTTCCACTGGAAGATCGGGCAGGGCGAGAACGTCGCCGGGCCCTTGCAGCCCACGTGGTACAGGCACCAGCCCTTGCGCGCCGCCTCGTCGTCGAACTTCTCGACGAACTGGCCGGCGTCGAAGTTGGCGCGGCGGGGGCACTGGTCGTGGATGCGGGCGCCGTACGCGAACAGCGGGCGGCCCACCGGGTCCACGTCCGGCAGCCGGCCGAACGTCAGGAAGTGCACCACCGTCGCGGTGACCACGTCGCCGATCGGCGGGCAGCCCGCGATGTTCACCACCGGCTTGTCCTTGATGATGTCGCCCACGCCCACCGCGCCCGTCGGGTTGGGCCGCGCCGCCTGCACGCTCCCGAAGTGCGCGCACGCGCCCACGGCGATCACCGCCGCCGCGCCCTTGCCCGCCTCCTCCAGGATGTCCTTCGCGGTCCGTCCGCCGATCACGGTGTAGACGCCGTTCTCCGCCAGCGGCACCGACCCGGTCACGAGCAGCACGTACTTGCCCGCGTTGGCCGTCATGGAGTCGTGCAGCGCCTTCTCCACCGCGTGGCCCGCGCCCGCCATCAGGGCGTGGCTGTAGTCCAGGGAGATCACGTCGAGCACCAGGTCGCCGACCGTGGGCTCCGCCGTGCGGAGCACGCTCTCGACGCACCCCGTGCACTCCTGCAGCTGCAGCCAGATCACCGGCGGCCGCTGCGGGGTCTGGAGCGCCTTCGCCATCGTGGGCGCGAACTTCTTGCCTACGCCCAGGACGACACAGAGCGCGCTGCAGTACTCCATGAACTCCCGCCGGGAAACGCCTTGGCGGGCGAGACGCTCGTCCAGCGACTCGTCGGCGAGGGGATTCAGAAAGGACATCGTGGGGACTCCGGGTTCGTGTGGCGGAACCAGCGGGCCCGATGCCAGGAGGAGGTCGGCTAGAACGGAATAGTCGGCCCGACGGCGAACGGGTCCGGGAAGCGCCACAATTGTCGATCCGGCCTCATGAAAGAAAGATTAAGGGCCGGGTAAGGGTTTGCCGGGCTCGTAATTACCAGCTTTCTGGCGCGAAGGGACCCCGTCCGTCAGCTCCACTTCTGGGGGGCGGACTTGCCCGGATTTCGTCCTGCGGCGGGCCGAGCGCGACAACGTCCCCTGAGGATCCCCGGGAAGCATGGACGCTGCCGGAATGCCCGCGGGCGAGTCCCTAGCGCCCGGGCCTGAACCCCCGCAAGATGCCTGGCGCGCAACTCGCATCGCCGACAGGGGTTGGAGGATCCGCCGCGCCCGGGTATGAAACGCGAGGTGGGCCGGTCCCGTCAGCGCTGGTGCCACAGCGGGCGTGCGCCTCGGGAATGCACAGAAAGCCTCGACCACGCTCCGCCCCGGCACCCGAAAGTCTCGACAACCCCGCGCCCCCGACCGGCCTTTCCATTACAAAGGCGGAACCCAATGGCTGATTTCCGATCGCTGGTGGCCCTCGCGTTGACTGTCGCCACCGTCACGCCGGTGGCGCTCCCCGCCCAGGGCCCCGGCCCCGTGATCCAGGAGTGGACCGTCCCCTGGCCCGACACCCGCCCGCGCGATCCCTTCGCCGCCCCCGACGGCCGGGTCTGGTTCGTGGGCCAGGTGGGCAACTACCTCGGCGTCCTCGACCCGCGCAGCGGTGAGTTCCGCCGCTACGAGCTCGACCCCGGCACCATGCCGCACAACTGCATCGTGGCGCCGGACGGCATGGTCTGGTTTGCCGGCAACCGGAACGCGATGATCGGCCGGCTCGACCCGAAGGACGGCCGCATCACCCGCTACCCCATGCCCGACCCGCGCGCCGGCGATCCCCACACCCTCGTCTTCGACGCGCGCGGCGATCTCTGGTTCAGTGTGCAGGCCGGCAACGCCGTGGGCCGCCTCCGGCCGGCCACCGGGAAGATCGACCTGGTCTACATGCCCGCCTCCGGCTCCCGGCCCTACGGCATCGTCGTGGACCGGACCAACCGGCCCTGGTTCGTGGAGTTCGGCACCAACAAGGTCGGCACCATCGACCCGGCCACGCTGGCGCTCACCGAGCACGTGCTCCCCGAGCCCTCGGCCCGCCCGCGCCGCATCGTGCTGGGCCCGGACGGGAGCCTCTTCGCCGGCGACTACAGCGGCGGCAAGCTCTGGCGCCTCGACCCCAAGACGGGCCGCTTCACCCAGTGGGCCAACCCCGCCGGCGCCCGCTCGGCCCCGTATGCCATGGCCGGCGACGACAAGGGCCGGGTGTGGCAGGCGGAGACCGGCCCGCAGCCCAACCGACTGGTGGCGTTCGACCCGCGGCGTGAGGCATTCCTCCCGCCGGTGGAGATCAGCGAGAGCGGCGGCCTGGTGATCCGCCACATGACCTTCGACCCGGCCACCCGGATGATCTGGTTCGGCACCGACGCCGGCACCATCGGGCGGCTGAGCGTGGCGGCGTGGGAGGGGGCTGGCGCCACGCCCTGAGCGGGTGACTCGTCTCACGGCACCAATGGCGGGGCGCATGCATCCTTAGGCATGCGCCCCGTCCTGCTTCTCGCCTTCATGCTCGCCGCCTGCGGTGGCTCCGGCAGCAGCGAGCCCTCGCCCCCCGGCAACCTGGATCCCGACGTCCCGCCCATCACGGTGGGCAGCTGGTACCGCCCCGCCGCCGATGTGGACTGGCAGTGGCAGCTCGACGGCACGCCCAACCTCGCCTACGCCGTGGAGCTCTACGACCTCGACCTCTTCGAGTCACCGGCCGGCACCGCCGCCACGCTGGCGGGGCACGGACGGAGGCTCGTCTGCTACTTCTCCGCCGGTTCTGCGGAGAACTGGCGCTCCGACTACGGCCGGTTCACCGCGAGCGACCTGGGCGGCGCCGTCCCCGGCTGGCCCGGCGAGCGCTGGCTCGACATCCGCTCGGCCAACGTGCAGGACGTGATGCTCGCCCGGCTCGACTCCGCGGTGGCGCGCGGCTGCGCCGGCGTCGAGCCCGACTGGCTGCACAACTTCCAGCTCGGCACCGGCTTCCCCATCACCGCGCGCGACCAGCTCGCCTACAACCGCTTCCTCGCCAACGCGGCCCACACCCGCGGCCTCGCCATCGCCCTCAAGAACGACCTGGACCAGGTGGCCGAGCTGGTGGACTACTTCGACTTCGCGGTGAACGAGCAGTGCCACCAGTACAGCGAGTGCGACCTCTACGCCCCCATGGTGGCCGCCGGCAAGCCGGTGCTCAATGCGGAGTACGCGTCCCGCTGGGCCAACAACGCCGCCGCCCGTGACTCGCTCTGCATCGCGAGCGCCGCCGAGGGCCTGCGCACCCTGGTGCTCCCCGTGGCCCTCGACGACAGCTTCCGGCACGCCTGTCCCTGAGGCGCCGCCGCCCGGGTCGTGAGGACGCCCCGCGCTCCCGGCAAGCGGCGCGGCGTTGGGGTTCGAGGCGAGGGAGGGTTGGCTCGGGGCTGTCGCCCGGGGGCGATTCGCGGTACTCTGAGCGCGTATCGCGTCGCATCGCTCCCCATCTCCCACGGACCCTGCCGATGTTCGAGCGCCTGCTCGCTTCCTGTTGCCGGATGCTGCCCCTGCTGCTGCTCGCAGTGCCGGCCCTCGCGGCCCAGGCGCCGGACACCTCGGCCGCCACGCTCCTCGTGCCCGATGCCGTCTGGGACGGCGTCGCCGACGCGCCGAGTGCCGGCTGGGTGGTGCTGGTACGCGGGGAGCGCATCGTGGCCGTGGGGCCCGCCGCGTCGGTGCGCGCACCGCGCAACGCCACCCGCGTGCCGCTCCCCGGCACCACGCTCATCCCCGGCCTCATCGAGGGCCACGCCCACCTCTTCCTGCACCCGTACGACGAGACACTCTGGGACGACCAGGTGCTGCGCGAGCCGGCCGCCTATCGCGTGGCCGCAGCCGTGGCCCACGCGCGCGCCACCCTCCAAGCCGGCATCACCACCGAGCGCGACCTCGGCACCGAGGGGATGGCTGCCGATGACGTGCAGCTGCAGCGCGCCATCGCGCGCGGTGTGATCCCGGGGCCGCGGCTCCTCGTCGTCACCCGCGCCATCGTGGCCACCGGGTCCTACGCCCCCCGCCGTGCCAACTACGCCTTCGACCCGCCGCAGGGCGCCGAGGAGGCGTCGGGCACGGAAGAAATCATGCGCGTGGTCCGGAGCCAGGTGGGGCATGGCGCCGACTGGATCAAGGTGTACGCCGACTTCGGCTGGGGCCCGGGCGGCGCCACGCTGCCCACCTTCTCGGAGCAGGAACTGCGGGTGCTCGTGGAAACGGCGCGCGGCGCCGGCCGCCCGGTGGCGGCGCACGCGAGCACGCCGGAGGGGATGCGCCGGGCCGTGCTGGCCGGCGTCGAGACCATCGAGCACGGCGACGGCGGCACGCCGGAGGTGTTCCGGCTCATGCAGGAGCGCGGCGTGGCGCTCTGCCCCACCATCGCGGCCGCGGAGGCCTACGCCACCTACTTCGACGGCTGGGTGAAGGGGCGCATGTCGCCCACGCCCGACCTCGTGGCCAAGCGCCAGAGCGTCCGCGCCGCGCTCGACGCCGGCGTCACCATCTGCTTCGGCGGCGACGTGGGCGTCTTCCGCCACGGCGACAACGTGCGCGAGCTGGAGGGAATGGTCGAGTACGGCATGACACCGCTCGCCGCGCTCAAGGCCGCCACCTCCGGCAACGCCCGCACCTTCCACCTCGACGACCGCCTGGGCCGCGTTGCCCCGGGGCTCCTGGCCGACCTCGTGGCCGTGGGCGGCGACCCGACCCGCGACATCGGCGCGCTCCGGAAGGTGCGCTTCGTCATGCAGGGCGGGACCGTGGTGCCGCTGGATCCCTGAGCCGCGCCTCGCCCCAGGAGCCACGACGCCCCGCCGGCTGGATGCCGGCGGGGCGTCGTGCTGCAGGGGCGGCCGCGAGGGGCGTCAGCCGCCCGCCACCGCCACCGGCGCCTCCCACGACTGCAGGTGCGACGCGCCATGCTCCAGGATGAAGCGGTGCAGCGCCTCCGCCGCCGGCGAGAGCAGCTTGGACTGCAGGCTCACCACGTGCCAGGTCCGCATCACGGGCGTGTCCTCGACGTCGAGCACGCCGAGGAGCCCCGCGCGAAGCTCGAGGCCGAGGGTGTGGCGAGAGAGGAAGGAGAGGCCCATCCCCGCCATCACGGCCTGCTTGATGGTCTCGTTGCTCGAGGTGTCCATCGAGATGTGCGGCTCGAAGCGATGCTCGGCGAAGTACTGCTCCATCGCGGCGCGCGTCCCCGAGGCCGGCTCGCGGACGATGAACGGCTGGCCCGTGAGCGCGCTCACCGGCAGCCGCCCCTGGCCCAGCAGCGGATGGTCCGGCGGGCAGACGAAGACGAACGGATGCGGCGCGAAGCTCTCGCCTCGCGCGGCGAGGGTGCGGGGCGGGCGGCCCATGATGGTGAGGTCCGCCTCGCCGGCCAGCATGAGGTTCACGAGCGCCTCGCGGTTCCCCGCCACGCGCAGGCGGAGCTCGATGCCGGGGTACTCCCGGCGGAAGCGCGCCAGCAGCTGGGGCACGAAGTACTTCGCCGTGCTGACGATCCCGATGGTCAGCAGGCCCTCCTCCAGCCGCTTGAACCGGGCCACCGAGTCCTCCGCCTCCTTGAGGGTGGCGAG
>JBGAOL010000113.1:0-10526 GCA_044221825.1 Gemmatimonadales bacterium | reverse complement strand
CTGCTCCAGCTTGGCGAGCGCCGCCTCCGCCTCCTGGCGGGCGCGCAGCTCCCGTTCCACCTCGAGCTGGCGCTGGGTGAGGTCGGCCATCATCCGGGCCAGGACGGCGGGCCGGCCCGAGATGACGAGCAGGAGGCCCGAGAGGATGGTCACGAGCAGGATGCCCACGACGAGCACCACGCGCGTGGCCCCGCCCTGGTGCACGGCGAGGAACTCCGGCCCCACGGCCATGCGCAACACCCAATGCCCCCCGGGGAGCGGCAGCGGCAGCGTGCTCACGAAGGCGGGCGCCGCGGGCATGGGGCCGCGCGCAAAGAGAGGCGGCGCGCCCGTGCTGGCGGAATCCAGCAGCTCCACCTGGATCTCGCGCTCCAGGCTGCCGGGGAGCAGGCCCGCCATGAGGGCGCCGGGCTCGAGCACCCCCACCACGAAGCCTTCCGGAGGATCGCCCGGCCGGGCGCCCGGGACGGCCTGCGCCACCAGCACCACCGGAAGCCCCGGGGCGAGGGGTTCGGCCTCGGCCCGGCCGGCCACCGGGTGCTTGAGTTCGGCGGCCCGGCGGAGCAGCGTGGCCCGCGCGCTGTCGCCCGCATAGTCCCGGCCGCGCATCCGCCAGCTGCGCTCCGCCGGCTCCGAGTAGAGGACGGGATAGTACAGCGGCCGCGTGGGCGCGAGCGTCAATCCGCCGGCGGAGAGCAGGTCCCGGATCTGGAAGGTGTCGCGCCCCTCGCGACTGGCCAGCGCCTCGAAACCGGCGCGCTCGGCCCCCGGGACGCGCGTGACCCAGTCAATGCCGCGCCAGCCGGGCTGGTTGGCCATGCCCCGCCGCGCGAAGGCGGAGAACTCGAGGCGCGAGAGGCCGGAGAGTTCCTGCTTGACCGCGGCGAGCGACACGAGGGCATCCACGTGGGCATCGAGGCGGCGGGTGGTGCGCTGGCCGAGGTCGGCAACGGCGCGGTCGAAGGCCCCGCGCGCCGCCTCGAGTTCCGCGGTGCGCCGCTCGTGCGCTAGCAGCACCACGGCGAGCGAGGCCACGAGGAGCGGCAGCCCCACCGCCAGTCGCCGTCCCCGCCAGCGGTCCGAGGCACGCGTCGCCAGCGCCAGCGCCATGGGGGTGAACGCGGCGAGGCCGATGACGTCGCCCGCCCACCAGGTGAACGCATAGTCGGCGCCCGCGCCGGGCGGCACCGCGCCGAAGGCCCGGGCCACGAGAAGCCCGCCCGCCGCGTCGAGGACGGACGAGACCGGCACCACCAGGAAGAGGAACACCAGCACGTCCCGCTCGAGCCGGAGCTCCAGCGGCTCCGCCAGGATCCGGCGCATGAGCCAGGCCCCGAGGACCGCTTGCAGCGTGGCGAGGGCGGCGAGCGCCGAGGCCAGCGGCAGCTGGGCCGGCGAAAGCACCGCCCCAACGCCGAGCGACCCGACGACGAGGGCCGGCCAGACCCGCGGCCCCAGCAGCAGCGCCGCCGCCAGCGCCACTCCATCCGCCGGCCAGAACGGCGATGGCGCGGTGGGCGAACGCGCCAGCAGCATCCCGAGCCACTGCGCCCCGGCGAGCGCCAGCGCCACCAGCGCGAGGACGCGCACCGTGGGCACTGGGGGCGGAGGGGTGCGGGGAGCGGGTCCGGCCACGAGGCGGGCTCTCGACGTGGGGCGTGAAGGGGCGGGCCCGGGGTCCCGGGCCGCGACGGCAGCAGTCGGCCACGCGCGACGGCGCGCGGACCGCCTTCAAGTTATGTCAGGGAATGGCAGGGACCAGATCAGTGTGGGGCGCCGGGACCCCAGTCGCGCTCGTCTACCTCTTTCGAGGTAGGCGACCCGAACTCCGGGTCCTGCACTTCCCGTTCGGCCGCCTCGAGCTCGTCCTGGTCGGGCGGTTCCACCGTGTCGAGGGGATCCCGGGCAGTCCCGCGGCGGGTGGGGCCGATGAGCCAGACGAGCAGCATGGCGACCAGGAACGAGACGAACACCAGGCTCCACATGCGTCAGCTCCCCGTCGGCTCCACGTCGGTGGCGGCGACCCGCTCCAGCACCAGCGGCAGGGCCGGCCCGGGCGCCGCGTCGCCGATCACGATGGCGCGCCCGAGCGCGGCGAGCCCCTCGGCGATCCCGGCGGGGTCCCGCGCAAAGACGGACGCGAGCGGCTCTCCCTGCTGCACGCGCTGCCCCGGGCGGACGGAGACCACGAAGCCCACGCTGTGGTCAATCGCGTCGCCGAGGGCGCGCCGGCCGCCGCCGAGCGCCACGACGGCCTCGCCGAGGGTGCGCGGCTCCACCCGCGCCACCACGCCGGCGCGCGGCGCCTCGAAGAGTTCCACCTCGCGCGCCTGGGGGAGTGCCGCGGGGTCGTCCACCAGGGCCGGGCTGCCGCCCTGCGCCTCGATCAGCTGCGCAAAGCGCTCCATTGCCGCGCCGCTCGCGAGGGCCTCCTCGGCCTGTTCCCGCGCGGCCTCGACGCCCCGGGCCACGCCGGCCGCCACCAGCATTTCCGCCGTGAGCTGGAGCGACAGCTCGCGCACGTCGGCCGGGCCCTCGCCATCCAGCACCAGCAGCGCCTCCTCCACCTCGAGCGCGTTGCCGATGGCGCGGCCCAGCGGGCGGTCCATGGCGGTCACGAGGGCGGTGGTGCGGCAGCCGTGCGCTGCGCCGAGGCGGCACATGACGCGCGCCAGCTCGGTGGCCTGGGCCGGGTCGGGCAGGAAGGCACCGGAGCCCGCCTTGACGTCGAGCACCAGCGCCGTGAGGCCCTCGGCCAGCTTCTTGGACATGATGCTGGCCGCGATGAGCGGCAGCGAGGGCACCGTGCCCGTCACGTCGCGGAGGGCGTAGAGCCGCCGGTCCGCCGGGGCGATGGTCTCCGTCTGGCCGAACATCGCCACGCCGATCCGCGCCAGCTGCGCCTCCACCTCGGGCAGCGTGAGGTCGGTGCGGAAGCCGGGGATGGCCTCGAGCTTGTCGGTGGTGCCGCCGGTGTGGCCCAGGCCCCGGCCCGACATCATCGGCACCACCAGCCCGCACGCGGCGGCGAGCGGGGCCAGCACCAGGGAGACCTTGTCGCCGACACCGCCGGTGGAGTGCTTGTCGGCGCGCGGCGCGCCGCCCGCCGCGGGCCGCGCGCGCTCCCCGGACTCGAGCATGGCGAGGGTGAGCTCCGCCAGCTCCGCGTCACTGAGCCCGCGCCAGACCACGGCCATGAGCATGGCCGCCATCTGGTACTCGGGGATGCCACCGTCGAGATAGGCGGCAATGCTGGCGCGCCACGCGCCGGGGGCGAGCGGCTGCCCGTCCCGCTTGCGGGCGATGAGCGTGGGGAAGTGCACGGAGACCAGGAGAGGCAAGGGAAGCCGGCGTGCCGGGAGCCTTGCGCTGCCCTCGGCCATGGCCAGAGTTTTCCCCTTCCCGCGTGCCCGCGCAAGGGCGCGCGCTTCCCATTGACCGGACCGGGCCTCATGCGCCGCCTGCTGTTCATCCTTTCGCTGGTCCTCCCGCTCGGCCTGGCGGCGCAATCGCCGGCGGAGCACATCCAGGCCGCCGTCGCCGCGCAGCTGGCGCGCGACCCGCAGGCCGCCCTGCCCCACCTCGAGGCGGCGCTAGCGCAGGAGCCGCGTTCCTACGAGGCCAACTGGCGTGCTGCCGAGATCCTGATGGACATCGGCAAGCAGACGCCGGACAGCGTGAAGAGCCCCGCGCGGGACTCGCTCTACGCCCGGGCCGAGGGCCTGGCGCGAGTGGCGGTGGAGGTGGATCCCGAGGGCGCCGATGGCTGGTACGCCCTCGCCGCGGCGATCGGCCGGGCCTCGCTTACCAAGGGGAAGAAAGAGCGGGTGCAGCGCGCGGGCGAGATCCGGAGCGCGGCGCTGCGGGCGCTGGAGATCGACCCGGCGCACCACAAGACGCTCCATGTGATGGGGCGGTGGAATGCGGAGATCATGCGGCTGTCGGGCTTCCAGCGGTTCTTCGCGAAGAACTTCCTTGGCGGGGCCATCTTCAACGCGGCCGCGTGGGACAGCGCGCAGGTCTACATGGAACGGGCGGTGGCCGCGAGCCCGGAGAACGTGTACCACCGCCTGGACCTGGGCGAGATCCTGATCGACCGCAAGCGCTACAGCGCCGCGCGCGTGGAACTGGAGCGCGCGGCGGAGCTGCCGGTTTACGATGTGCTGGACCCGGCATACCAGGCCCGCGCCCGGGCGCTGCTGCAGCGGATCGCGGGGAAGCGGGACGAGCGCTAGCCCTCAGTCGTCATCCGCGTGGTCGAAGTCCCCATTGTGGCTGCGCGCCCGGGCCCTGGCCACCCGGGAGCGGAACTCGGCCCGGCGCTCGTCCAGCATGTCGCGCGCGCGGGAGCGGGTGTCGTCCCAGCGCTCAGCGGCCTCGCGGCCGAGGCGGCGCACTTTGCGGCGGAGCCGGCGGCGGGTGCGCGGCCCCGAGGCGGGGGCCATGACGAGGGCCACGCCGGCCCCCAGGGTGGCGCCGAGGATGAGCCCGGTCAGGAAACTCCCGGCGTCCCACCCGTGCTCGGTGTCGAGGTCCAGCGCCAGTTCGGGTTCCGGCGTGGTGCCCGTGGTCGTGCCTGTGTCCATGTGACCCTCCTCACGGGAAGGCGGGCCGGTGGCTTGACCCCCTTCCGCTCTGCGGCAAGAATTCGGCGTCGATTTCCGTCCATCCCCTAATCCTGGCGCCCCCGTGTCCGAGGAACTGGAACGACTGCAGGCCCGCGTCGCGGAGCTGGAGCAGGATCGCCGTCACCTGCTCGCGCTCATCGAGATCCTGCAGGAGATCTCCGGCTCGCTGCACTTCGTGGACATCATGCAGGCCATCGCGCGGCGGCTGGGGGAGGCGTTTGGCCTCGACCGGGCCTCCATCTTCCTCGCGGAGCGGGGCGGCAGCACGGCGCGGCTCGTGGCCAGCTTCGAGGACCCGAGCATCCGGAACTACGTGGTGGACCTGGAGCGCTACCCCGAGCTGCGGCGCGCGCTCAAGGACGGGGAGACGGTCTTCATCCCCGACGTGGAACTCGACCCCTCGCTCGCGCACCTCCGGGGGACGTTCGAGCACCGGCGGGTCCGCACCCTCACGGTCATCCCCATCACGTGGCGCGGGGTGGCCATCGGGGCCATCATGCTGCGCACCTTCCGGGACGGCCCCGCCTTCTCGGAGGGAGACCTGCGCTTCTGCCAGGTGGTGGCCAGCCTCACCGCCAAGGCCCTGCGGAACGCCCACCGCTTCGAGCGGCTGCAGCAGCGGGCGGGGCTGCCCTCGAGCGCGCTGAGCCGGGAGCGGCAGCGGGTGGCGCTGATCGGCTTCCTGCGGCGGCTGCTGGACGAGTTCGCGGCGCGCGAGGGCCCGTGGAGCGAGGGCGTGCTGGCGCGCGCCAGCGCCGAGGAGATCGAGCGGCTGGTGGGCGTGGCGCTCACGGTCGTGTCGCAGGAAGCGGCGGCGCGCTAGCTTCCCGGCATGACGCCACGCACCCGCGCGGCCGAGCTTCGCTCGCTCCTCGACCGCGCCAACCACGCCTACTACATCCTCGACCAGCCCGAGGTGAGCGACGCGGAATACGACCGCTGGCTCCGCGAGCTGCAGGCCCTCGAGGCGGCCCACCCCGAACTCCAGACCCCCGACAGTCCCACGCAGCGCGTCGGCGCCGAGCCCGCCTCGGCGCTGGCCAAGCACACCCACCTGCGCCCCATGGTGTCGCTGGCCAACGCCTTCAACGCGGAGGAGGTGGCGGCGTGGGAGGCGCGGAATGCGCGGATCACCCCCGACGCGGCGCACGGCGGCTACACCACCGAGGTGAAGATCGACGGCGCCGCCGTCAGCCTCACGTACCGCGACGGGCATTTCGCGGTGGGGGCCACCCGCGGCAACGGCGTCATCGGCGAGGTCATCACCGCCAACCTCAAGACCATCCCCGAGCTGCCCCTCCGCCTCGCCGGCGCCGCCCCGGCGCTGATGGAGGTCCGGGGCGAGGTGTACCTCTCGCGCAGCGCCTTTGCCCGGCTCAACGAGGACCGCACCCGGGACGGCGAGCCGCTCTTTGCCAACCCGCGGAACGCGGCGGCCGGAAGCCTGCGGCAGCTCGACGCCCGCATCACGCGCAAGCGCCGGCTCCGGCTCTTCGCCTTCCACGTGGAGGTCATCGAGGGGGCGCTGCCCTTCACCTGCCAGTGGGAGGTGCTGGAGCAGCTGGCCGCGTGGGGCTTCCCCGTGGAGCCGCACCGGGGCCGCCACGCCGACCTGGCCGAGGTGCAGGCGCGGGTGGCCGAGTTCGAGGGGACGCTCCGCACCCTGCCCTTCGACGCCGACGGCATCGTGGTGAAGATCGACCGGCTGGCGCTCCACACCGAACTGGGCATCGTGGGCGGGCGGGAGCCGCGCTGGGCCATCGCGCGGAAGTTCGCCCCCGAGGTGGCCCAGACCAAGCTGCTCGACATCCGCATCAACGTGGGGCGCACCGGGGCGCTGAATCCCTACGCCGTGCTCGAGCCGGTGGAGGTGGGGGGCGTGACGGTCTCGGCGGCCACGCTGCACAACGAGGACCTGATCGCCCAGAAGGACATCCGGGTGGGCGACTGGGTGGAGGTGATGCGGGCGGGCGAGGTGATCCCGCAGGTGCTGGGGCCGGTGCGGGAGAAGAACACCCGCCGCGGCCCACCCTTCGAGATGCCGGACGCCTGTCCCGCCTGCGGCACCCCGGTGGAGCGCCCACCCGACGAAGCGATGCGCTACTGCCCCAACAGCGTCTGCCCCGGCCGGGTGCTCGAGGGGATCGTCCACTTTGCCTCACGCGACGCGATGGACATCCGCGGCCTCGGCTACGAGCGGGTGAAGCAGCTGCTGGACGAGGGGCTGATCAAGGACGTGGCCGACCTCTACGAGCTGACCACCGCGCAGCTCACCGGCCTCGAGCGCTTCGCCGAGCAGTCGGCGTCGCAGCTGGTGGCGGCCATCGCGGCCTCGAAGGCGCGGCCGCTCTCCGTGCTGCTCTTTGGCCTCGGGATCCGGCACGTGGGGAAGACGGTGGCGCAGCTGCTGGCGCGGCGCTTCGGGACCATGGAGGCGCTGGCGCGCGCCGCCCAGGAGGAGATCGAGGCCACACCGGGGGTGGGCCCCACCATCGCCGAGGCGGTGGCGAGCTTCTTCCGGAACGAGGACAACCAGCGGCTGGTGGCCCGGCTCTCGTCGCTCGGGCTCACCTTCAGCGAGCCCAACGCAGTGAAGGCTGGCGGGGCGCTCGCCGGCAAGACGTACGTGCTCACGGGGACGCTGCCCACGCTGAGCCGGCAGCAGGCCACGGAGCTCATCGAGGCCGCCGGCGGCCGGGTGGCGGGCAGCGTGAGCAAGAAGACCGACGCCGTCGTCGCCGGGGAGGACGCCGGGAGCAAGCTGGAGAAGGCCCGGGCCCTCGGCGTGGCCATCATCGACGAGGCCGAGCTGCAGCGCCGGGTGGCCGGCGACTGATCCCCGGCGCCTTGCCCCTCCCCGGGGCCCCCCCTAACCTTCACTCCACCCCTCACGCGCGGACCTATGACCACCACCGCCATCGCCACCCCGGCCCGTTGCCTCGTCCTCGGCTGGCAGAGCATCCATGCGCTCCGTCAGGCGCTCGAGCGCGACGCGGGCCCGCAGGCGGCGGCCTGGCTGCAGGAGGCGGGCTTCGCCGGCGGCGAGTCGCTCTTCACCGCCTACTGCGAGTGGCTGGGCGACCGGTACCAGGTGAGCCGGCCCGGCGACCTCGACGTCCGCCACCTCGGCGAGACCCTCTCCGCCTTCTTCCGCGACAGCGGCTGGGGCTCGCTCGGCATCTCCCCGCTGGCCCCCGCCATCCTGGCGCTGGATTCCACCGACTGGTGGGAGGCCGATCCCGGCATCGGCGCCGAGTATCCCACCTGCCACCTCTCGTCGGGACTGCTGGCGGAGTTCCTGACCCGCGTCTCGGGCTCGCCGCTCGGGGCCATGGAGGTGGAGTGCCGCTCCCGCGGCGATGCGCACTGCCGCTTCCTGGCGGGGGCGCCGGAGACGCTGCAGATCATCTACACCAGCATGGCCGAGGGCGTCGCCTACCAAGACGCGCTCAACGGCTAGCGCGATGGCCTACAACGTCCGCCACAGCAAGAGCGTCGACCACGTCCCCGCCACGGGGGCGGAGCGGACCAAGAACCTGCTGCGCGAGGCGCTGGTGTGGGTGGTGGGGCTGGGCGTGATGTACGCGGTCTACTGGCTGGCCAAGCGGTTCCTCTTCTAGCACTCCCTAGAACACCGAGACTCCCTCCACCACCAGGGGCGGCGCCGAGCGGGCGCCGAGCCAGGTGGCGTCGCGACCCACCAGGGCCACGCGGGCCAGCAGGTCGTGCGCGTTCCCGGCCACGGTGAGCTCCGGGATGAGCCCCTGCACTTCCCCATTGGCCACCTTCCAGGCCAGGCCCGCCACCTGCGCGAACGTCCCGCCAGCGGCACTGACCGGGAAGGGACCGCGCAGCGACTCCACCACGATCCCCTCCCCCACCGCCTGCAGCAACTCGTCGAACGACGCGTCGCCCGGGGCCAGCACCACGTTGCTGCACGCCGGCTGCGGCTTGCCGAAGATGGTGCGGCGCCCGTGCCCGGTGGGCGCGGTGCCGACGCGAGCGGCGGTCTCCAGGTCGTAGAGCAGCCCCTCCACCACGCCGGCGTTGATGAGGGTGAGCGGCTTACTCGGCACGCCTTCGTCGTCGAACGGCCGCGACCCGGGGCGGGCCGGCGCCAGCGGGTCGTCGGTGAGGGTGACCCCGGCGCTGAAGGTGGGCGTCCCCCGCCGCCGCGCCAGGGGCGAGCCGCCGCGCAGCACCTCACGCCCGGTGAGCGCCTGCTCCACCGGCACCAGCAGCACGGGCAGCGCCGACGGCAGGAAGAGCACGTTCTGGCGGCCGGCCGCCACCTCGGCCGGCCGCTCGCTCCACGCCAGCCGCTGGCGCACCTGCGCCACCACCATCTCGAGGTCGGGCAGGGAGGGAAGGTCGGCACTGCCGAGGTGCGCGCGCGTCACGAAGCGCCGCCCGTCACGCACCCGCGCGGCCTCGAGCGCCAGCGTCACCAGCGAGACGTCCCAGCTGGCGTTGGCCCCGGCGGTGCTGGCCACCTCGACGGATCCGAGCGACCGCTCCACCAGGATCTCGAGCTCCACCCGGTCGGGGGCGAGCCGGTCGCGCAGCATGGTGGCGATGGACGCCAGGTCGGCGACGCTCGCGGTGGCGGCGCGCGGCACGTGCGTCACCACGGCGGGGCCGCGCGCCAGGCCCGGGAACTGGAGCGGCACCGGCTCGCCCCCCTCGGCCGAGGCGAGGGCGCGGGCCAGGAGGTCCTCGGGATCGGTGCCCGTGGTGCCGGCGGTGCCCACGCGGCCGTCGCGGAGCACGCGGAGGTTCACCCCGTCCACCAGGACCGACTGCGCGCTCACCACGCGGCCGCCGCTCAGCCGGAGGGTGGTGGTCTCGTCGGTCTTCCGCGCGGCGTCGGCGCCGTCGGTGCGGCGCGCGGCCTGCTCGAGGAGGGTGGCGATCATGCGGCGTCCCCGCCCACCAGCAGCCCGTCGAAGCGCAGGTGGGGCGACCCCTCGGTGACGGCCAGCCGCGGCCCGTGCCCGCGCGCGCAGCCGCTGGCGAGGTGGCTCCAGCGGAAGTCGCCGGCCACGCCGTCGAGGCGGTGGAGCGTGTCCACGACGTCGCCCGCGAGGGTGGCCGGCTTCACCAGCTCGGCGAGGTGGCCGTCGCGGATCACCTGGCCCCAGGCCGAGGTGAGGGCGAAGCGGCCGAGCCAGGCATTCCCCTGGAGGGCGTCCGCCAGGTACACGCCGTGGCGGATGCCGCGGATCAGCTCCTCGAGCGGGCCGCGGCCGTTGGTCACGTAGACGTTGGCCAGCCGCGCCCCGGGCGTGGCGCGGAGCCGGTCGGCGCGCGCCGAGCCGGTGGCGGGAACGCCGGCCCGCGCGGCGGTCTCGCGGGTGTGCAGGCGGCCCACCAGCACGCCGTGCTGCACCAGCAGGGTGTTCTGGGTGGGCGCGCCCTCGTCGTCGAAGTGGCGGCTGCCGGCCAGGCCGGTGCCGCTGCCGTCGTCGCCCATGGTGAGGAGGTCGGAGGCCAGGCGGCGGCCGGGGCGGAGGACCTGGTCGGCGTCGCCCTCGCGCTGGCCCCGGTCGGCCTCGGAGAGGTGGCCGATGGTGACGTGCATGAGGGCGCCGGCGGCGCGCGGGTCGAGCACCACGGGGTAGGTGCCGGCGCGGAGCCGCGGCGCCCCCAGCAGCTCCACCGCACGGCGGGCGGCGGTGCGGAAGGGATGCTCGGTGGCCTGGACCGAGTGCCACCCGGCCGGCGCGGCCCAGGATTCCACCGCGCGCTCCAGGAAGCTCTCCTCGCGCGCCACCGCGCCCGCCGTCAGGCGCACCAGCGGGCGCAGCTCCCGCAGCATCACGCCGTCCGAGGTGGCCAGGAAGCGCTCCACCCCGGCGTCCTCGTACGCGCTCCAGCTGTCGACCAGGCGGCGGTCGA
>JBGAOL010000112.1:0-10533 GCA_044221825.1 Gemmatimonadales bacterium | reverse complement strand
CCGCTACGGGAGTCCGTGCAGGGGCGCTGCCGACCCCGGCGTCCCCGCGACGATACTGCGCGACCGGCCTGCCCCGCCCGGCCCGCTACTCCACGTAAGTCTCGAAAAACCCCATCCCGGAGTCCGCCACCGCCCGTCCACCGAGTGGACCGTGGAGGGTGAAGCGGCCGCGCATCTGGAGGAAGCGGCGGGTGGCGGCGGTGGAGGTGGTGCGCGAGCCTTGGAAGTCGAGGATGGTGGCGGTGACGGTGACGGTGTCGGCGTCGCGAGCGGCCACGAACGTGAAGCTGGCGGGTGCCTCGGTCCCGGCGCGGTCGCTGTCGGGGTGACGGCCGGCGTAGCGGACCTCGCGGGCGCGGAGGATCTGGCGGACGCCGGCGGAGTCCACCAGGGCCACGAAGATCCGCGGGGCGCCGGTGCGGTTGGCGGGGAGGGTGTCGTCGGGGGCGTAGACGGCGCCGTAGAGCAGGTCGAGCGCGCGGCCGTGCGCGGCGCCCCAGTCCCACGTCACCTCGCGCCAGACGCCCCAGTTGTGGTCGTGGTACGCGGGCGCCCCGCTGAGCGGCGTGCAGCGGCCGGCCACGCAGAACTCGCCTTCGGCGCTGGCGGAGAGCGCGGGGACCACGTACCCGGAGAGGTACTCCCCCTCACGGAGCGACACGGGCGGGAAGTAGCGGTTCCGGTGCGGCGTGATGGTCAGTGCGAATCGAAGGGCGCCAGCGCGACCCTGCAGGGTATAGCGTCCGTCGCGCTGGGTGACGGAGTTGCCGCCGAGCCGGAGGTCGGCGCGGGTGGTGTCGAGCCGGATCGAGTCTCCGGGGACGCTCGCCTGGTAGCGCTCGTAGCGGCCGCCCGGCAGCCGGTGCGTCACCAGCAGCTGCCCGCCCCAGCGACCAGTGGGGATGGCACCACCCACCAGGTAGGTGACGTACCACCACTCCTCCGGCCCCGCCGCCACGTTGAAGTAGTGCCACTCGGCCCAGGTGGAGTCCTGCACCGGCGGGAGGTGGAAGCGGTCCAGCTCGTGGTAGAGCTGCTCGGGTGAGGGCGAGATCCACGCCGAGTCGGCCGCATGATCCTCCCAGCGGCCGGCGGTGACGTGGATGCCCGCGCCGAGCGCGCGTGCCCGGCTCGGAATCTCGGCCCCTGCCCGCACCGGCAGCACCACGTCGCCCTTCCGCAGGTACACCAGCTTCTGCTCCACCACCGGCGACACGGCGCGCACCAGGCGGGCGTGCCGCTCCCCGCCGAGCAGCTGGCGGGTGAGGAACCGCGCGCGCTCTATGCCGAAGAAGAGGCCGCTCGCGCCGCCCGTCCGCATCTCCTCCACCGAGATGCCCTGCGGCAGCACCGTGACCTGCCCGCCGCTCACCAGCGCCACGTCGCGCGACTGCGCCAGCATCGCCTCCCCGACCGAGAGGAGGACGATCATGACGCCCACGCCGAGCCCGTAGCCGAGCAGGAGCAGCAGCGCCCGCCCGCGATGGACCATCAGGTGGCGGAAGGCCAGGGTGAGGAGCATCAGCGGCCCGCGCCCCGCGTCTCGTCCACGATGTGGCCGTCGAGCATGTGGATCACGCGGCCGGCCTCACCGGCCAGCCGGTCGTCGTGGGTGACCACCACGATGGTGGCGCCGTCGGCATTGAGCCGGCGGAAGAGGTCGAGGATGCTGCGGCCGGTGGCGGCGTCGAGCTCGCCGGTCGGCTCGTCCGCCAGGAGGAGGGCGGGCCGGTTGGCCAGCGCCCGCGCGATGGCCACGCGCTGCATCTCGCCGCCGGAGAGCTGGGTGGCGCGGTGGCCGGCCCGGCCCTCGAGCCCCACGTAGCGGAGCAGCTCGCGCGCGCGGGCCCGGCGCGCGTCCCGCGCCATGCCCGCCTCGGCCATCGGCAGCTCCACGTTCTCGGCGGCGGTGAGCACCGGGAGCAGGTGGAACCGCTGGAACACGAAGCCGAGCCGGGTGAGGCGGAGGCGGGTGAGGGCGGAGTCGCCCAGGGTCTCGAGGCGGGTGCCCTCGAGCGCCACGCTGCCCGACGACGGCGTGTCGATGCCGCCGAGCAGCTGGAGCAGCGTGCTCTTGCCGCAGCCGGATGGGCCCACGATGGCCACGTAGTCGCCCGGGGCCACGGTGAGGGACACGCCGCGGAGCGCGTGCACCACCTCGCCGTTCATCGGGTAGTCCTTGGTCAGGGCGGTCGCCACGAGGAGCGGCATCAGGTGGCCTCCGTGCGGAGCGTCTCGGCGATCGGCGCCCGGGCGGCGAGCCAGGCGGGATAGGCGCCGGCCACGACGCCCGTGACCACCAGTACGACCGCGGCGAGTGTCAGGCTCCGGGCATCGGGGACGAAGAAGGAGATGGCGGCGGGGAGCCCGGGGAACGAGGTCAGGATCCGGTCCAGCTGCGCCGCCGTGGCGAGCCCGAGCGCCACGCCGAGCCCGCCGCCGAGCGTGGTGAGCGCCCCGCCCTCGAGCATCACGTCCCGGACAATGGTGCCGCGCGCGAGGCCGATGGCCCGGAGCGTGGCGATCTCGCCCCGGCGCTCGTTCACGGTGATGGTGAGCAGCGTGCCCACCAGCAGCACCGTGACGCCGAGGCTGATGGTGCCGAGGATCAGGGAGAGCTGGCGGAAGTAGGTGAGCCGCTCCCGGAAGCGGAGCACCATGGCGGCCACGCTGTTGATCTCGAGGGACGGCAGCGCGGCGCGGAGCCGGGCGGCCGCGCTGTCGGCATCGCCCGTCACCTTCACGGCGAAGGCGCTCACCCGGTCCTCGGCGCGGAAGCCGGCCAGGTCCTGCATCACCGGGAACAGGGTGCCCACGGAGGCCTGGTCGCGCGCGTCGTAGAGCCAGCGCACCAGGCCCCGCACCACCACGGTGCGGCTGCTGCCCGCCACCGCCATCTGGGGGTCGAGCCGGCTCACCAGCACCAGCGTGTCCCCGATGCCCGCCGCCAGGAGGCGGGCGGCGGGGGCGCTGAGGAGGAGGCCCGCCGAGTCGCGCGGGGTGAGGTCGGCACCGGCGGTCACCTGGTAGAGGGCCTGCGCCGCGGGGTCGATGCCGTAGCCGAAGAGCGTCACCAGCGAGTCGCCGCGGCGGGCGTGAATGGAGCTGCCGACGATCGGCGCCACCGCCTCGACCGCCGCGTCGCGCTGCATGGTGGCGATGATGTCGCCCGCGCTGGGGATGGTGGCCTCGGTGTCGAACGGCAGCGTGCCCCGGGGACTCACCCGGATCTGGAAGCCCCGGCCCAGTAGCAGCTGCTCGAAGGACCGTTCGATCCCCCCGGCCAGCAGCACCATGTCGAGCAGCATGGCCGTGGTTACCGCGATGCCGGCCAGCGCCAGGATAGTGCGCACCGGGTGCCGGGCCAGGTTCCGGAGCGGGGTCACTCGCGCCCCCAGAGCACCAGCGGCCGCGTCCGCACCAGCCGCCACGCCGCCAGCGCCCCCGCGCCGAGTCCGAGCCCGAGGGAGAGAAGCACGCTGAAGCGCAGGATCCCCGGGGTCACCGCCGAGAAGATGAGCGTGGTGTCGAAGAAGCGCTGGTAGTAGGCGTTGGTGGCGGCGCCGGCCAGGAGCGCGAGCCCCACGCCCATCGCCGAGCCGAGCGCCGCCACCAGCACCGCCTCGAGCAGCAGCGCCGCGAAGATGGTGCGCCGCCGGATGCCGGTGAAGCGCATCACCGCCGCGTCGCGCCGGCGCTCCTCCACCTTGAGCAGCATGATGCAGAGCAGGAAGATGGCGCTCGCCACCACGCTGATGACCGCGATGGCGTCGTGGAACCGGCTCACCACCCGGAAGGTCTGCGACGATTCGCTGGCGATCTCCGCCGACGGGCTGGCCTGGAAGCCGAAGGCGATGCGGTTGAGCTCGCGCGCCGCGCTGTCCGGCGGGACGCCCGGCGCCAGCCCCACGCCGAAGCGGTCCACCCGGTCCGGGGCGCCGAGGAGGGCGGTGAAGTCGGGGAGGTGGAAGCGGGCGTGCAGGTCGCGGCGGGTGATCACCGACGGGTCGGCGGCCGGCTCGTAGATGGCGGCGACCACAGCCCGCCCCTCGGGCGCGCCCGCCTCCCGGCTCACGGCGAGCGTGTCGCCCACGCGCGCGCCGAGGCGCTCCGCCAGCCGCCGCTCCAGCGCGATGGGCACGGGCGCCGCACTTGCCTGCGGCGCCGCCTGCCCGGCGGACCCGGTCAGGGCGAGCAGCAGGAGGGCAGCAGGCGGCAGGAGCATGGTGCGCGGTCGGTGTTCAGGGTCGGGCCCGAGCGGGAGGCCCAATCTAGCCACGCTTGGCGGGCGGGCGGTTCAACGTTATCGTAGGGCACCCCATGACACGCTTCGAGACGCCGCGGGTGGCCGTGATTGGCACGGGAGAGATCGGCCGCGGGTGGGCCGCGCTCGCCATTGCCGCCGGCTGGCCCGTCACCATCTTCGACGCCGACGCCGAGGCGCTCAACCCCGCCGCCCAGGAAATCGGCGACCGGGTGGTGGCCCTTGCCCGCGCCCGCCGCGCCGACCCCATGGTGGCCGAGGAGGCGCTGGCCGCCATGAAGGTGGGCCGGAGCCTGCTGCAGGCCGTCAGTGAAGCCGACTGGATCATCGAGGCCGTCCAGGACGACCTCACCGCCAAGCAGAAAACCCTGCACCTGGTGGAGCAGGTGGCCCGCCGCGCTGCCGTGCTCTCCAGCAGCTCGGCCAGCTTCAGCCCGAGCCAGCTGGTGGCGCGGCTCGAGCACCCCAACCGCTTCCTGGTGGCCCACGGCCTCGTGCCCGTGGAATACCTCCCGCTGGTGGAAGTGGTTCCCGGCCCCCGGACCGATCCCGACTGCATCGAGGACATCCGGTTCTGGCTCAGCATGCTGGGCCGGGCGCCCATCGTCCTCAAGAAGGAAGTGGCGGGCAACGTGGCCGCGCGGCTCCAGGCCGCCATGCTGCGTGAGGCGGCCCAGATGGTGCTCGACGGCGTGCTGGACGTCGAGGACGTGGACCGCGCCCTGTCCATCGGCCCCGCGCTGGGCTGGACGGCGTCGGGCATCCTGCTCGAGAACCACCTCAACGCCGGCGAGTACGGCTTCGAGATGGCGCTGGCGCAGCTCCTCGGCACCATGGAACCGGTCTGGATGAGCCTGGCCAGCTGGACCAGCCTCTCCCCCGAGCAGCAGAAGAAGCTGGCGCGGGCCATCGAGAAGGCCTACGGCCCCCACACCGGCGAGCTGGGCGACGCGCGTGACGCCCGTCTGGTGCGCCTCCTCGAGGCGCTGCGCGAGTAGCATCGCCCCACGCCTCCGTCACGACGAGGGCCGCCACCCCACCCGGGATGGCGGCCCTCGTTCGTGACGGGGCGTGCGTCAGTGCGGCAGCGGGGTGCAGAGCACCAGCGCCGCCAGCTCGTGCCCCACCACCTGCTCGTGCGCCCCGAGCCGGAGGGTGATGGGCCCGTTGAAGGGCTGGCAGCCCAGGACCGTGACGTGGGCGCCGGGTGTGAGGCCCACGGCGCTCAGGTAGCGGAGCCGCTCGGCGTCGCTGGTGGCCACGCGGCGCACCTCGGCGTGCATGCCCGTGCCGAACTCGCAGAGCGGCGTGGTGGCGAGCTCGGTGAGGCTACCGTCGGCGGCGGGGATCGGGTCGCCGTGCGGGTCCACGGCGGGATCGCCGAGGGCGGTGGCCATGCGCTCCACCAGCTCGTCGGAGACGGCGTGCTCCAGCCGCTCGGCCTCCTCGTGCACGGTGTCCCACGTGTAGCCGAGGTGCGCCACGAGGTAGGCCTCGAGGAGGCGGTGGCGGCGGAGCATGCGGAGCGCCACGCGGCGCCCCTCGCCCGTCAGCTGCACGCCGCGGTAGGGCTCGTGCTCCACGTAGCCCTGCTCCGCCAGCCGCCGGAGCATCCCGCTGACCGATGCGGGCGAGAGGTCGAGCGTCTGGGCCAGGTCGGTGGTGGCGGCCACCGAGCCGGTGCCGCGGCCGCTCGTCAGGTGATAGATGGCCTTGAGGTAGTCCTCGGCCGAGCGCGTGAGCGGCTCGCGGACGTGACCGCTGGTCATGCGGGCCTCCCGGCGGCGGGCAGTGCCCGGAGCCCGTTGGCGATGACGAGGAGGCTCGCCCCCATGTCGGCGGCGACGGCCATCCACAGCGTCGCCTGCCCGAGGAGGGCGAGCACGAGGAAGACGGCCTTGAGGCCGAGCGCCAGCGCCATGTTCTGGCGGATGATCGCGAGGGTGCGCCGGGCGCGGACGATGGTGGGGGCCAGGAGCGTGAGGTCGTCGCCCATGAGCGCCACGTCGGCGGTCTCGAGCGCGGCGTGCGTGCCCGCCGCGCCCATGGCGATGCCCACGGTGGCGGCGGCCAGTGCCGGGGCGTCGTTGACGCCGTCGCCCACCACGGCCACCACCTCACCCTCCTGCTGGAGGGCGCGGACGGCGGCCAGCTTCTCCTCGGGGAGGAGCCGCGCGCGCACCTCGGCCACGCCCACGGCGTGCGCCACGCGGTCGGCGGCGGTGCGGCCGTCGCCCGTCAGCATCACGAGGCGGCGGATGCCGGCGGCGCGGAGGGCCGCCACCGCGGCGGCGGCGGTGGGCCGAAGGGCGTCCGCCACGGCCACGACACCGAGCGGCTCCCTGCCGTCGGCCACCAGGATGGCGGTCTTGCCCTCCTGTTCCAGCCGGTCGAGGAGGGCATGCACGTCGTCGCGGCAGGCGCCCACCTCGTCGCAGAGACGGCGGTTGCCCACGATGAGGCGGCGGTCGGCCACGGTGGCGCGGGCGCCCCAGCCGGGCAGCGCCGCAAACTCCTCGGCGCCCACCAGCGCCACCTGCCGGCGCTCCGCGGCGCGGGTGATGGCCCGCGCCACCGGGTGCTCCGAGTGCCGCTCCACCGACGCGGCCAGGCGGAGCACCTCGTCCTCCCCGAGGGAATTCACCGCGATCACGTCGGTCAGCTCGGGCCGCCCCTCGGTGAGCGTGCCGGTCTTGTCGAAGGCGATGGCGGTCACCCGGGCCAGCGCCTCGAGTTGCGCGCCGCCCTTGAGCAGCACGCCGGCGCGCGCGGCGCCCGTCAGCGCGCTCACCAGCGTCACCGGCGTGGAGATGACGAGCGCGCAGGGACAGGCGATCACCAGCAGCGTGAGCCCCCGATAGAGCCAGGTCTCGAACCCGCCGAGGCCGAGCACCGGCGGCACCAGCACCACCAGCACCGCGAGGCCCACGACCAGCGGCGTGTAGACCCGCGCGAAGCGGTCCACCAGCGCCTGCACCGGCGCCCGCGACGCCTGCGCGTCCTCGACGGCGTGGAGGATGCGGGCCAGCGTGGTGTCGCTCGCGGGGCGGGTGGTGCGCACCTCGAGGGCGCCGTGGCCGTTGATGCTGCCGGCGTACACGGCGTCGCCGGGGCCCTTGTCGGCGGGGGTGGCCTCGCCGGTGATCGGGGCCTCGTTGAGGGCGGAGCGGCCGGCGGTGATGGTGCCGTCGAGGGCCACGCGCTCGCCCGGGCGGACGCGGATCCGCTCGCCCACCTTGACCGTGTCGACCGCCACGAGCTGGTCGCCGCCGAGCCGGATGACCAGCGCCTCCGCCGGCGCCAGCTCCATGAGCGCCCCGATGGCCCGCCGCGCGCGGCCCACCGCCCACTGCTCCAGCAGCAGGGCCACGGCAAAGAGGAACATCGCCGACGCGCCCTCCCCCCACTCGCCGATCACCGCGGCACCGGCGGCGGCGATGGTCATGAGCGCGTGCATGTCGGGCGAGCGGTTGCGGAGTGCCTTGAGCCCGCGCGGCGCCACGTACCAGCCGCCGGCGATCATGGCGCCGGCCAGCACCGGCACCTGCACCAGCTCCGGCTGCCCGAGCCAGCCGAGCACTAGGCCCACGCTGAGCAGTACACCGGAGAGGGTGGCCGCGAGCAGTGGCCCGGTGGGTCGCGCCTCGGCGGTGCCGGGAAGGTCCGCGCGCACGGGATGTCCCGCCTCCGTGATGGCCTGCGCCAGCGTGGCCCGGGTGGCGCCGCCCTGCGCCACCGTCACCCGGACCTCGCCCTTGAGCACGTCCACGGCCACGGCCTCGACACCGGGGAGCTGGCTCACCGCGCGGCTGATGCCGGCGGCGCAGCTCGGGCAGTCGATGCCGCCCACGCGGAAGAGCTCGGCGTTCACGCCAGGAGCCGCCACAGCTGCGCCACCACGAAGCAGACGCTCGCGCCGAGCACCAGCGGCATGAGGGTCGCCACGGCGGTCCACTTCACGCTCCCGGTCTCGCGGTAGATGGTGTAGATGGTGGTGCTGCACGGGTTGTGGAGCAGCGAGAAGAGCATGAGGTTGATCGCCGTGAGCGCGGTCCACCCCGCGCTCCGCAGCAGCAGCCCCACCTCGGCCGGCGACTCGAGCTCGAACATCACCCCCGCCCCGTGCCCCACCCCCGCCACGTGGCCGGTGAGCACCGTGAGCATGAGCACCGTGGGGATCACGATCTCGTTGGCGGGGATGGCCACCACGTAGGCCAGCAGGATCACCCCGTTGAGCCCGAGCAGGAGCCCCACCGGGTCGAGCCGGCTGGTGATGTGCTCCGCCAGGCTCACGCCGCCGAAGGTCACGTTGCCGAGGAGCCAGATGGCCGCGCCCGCCGGCGCCGCGAACACGATCGCGCGCCAGAGCACGATGAGGGTCCGGTCGATGAGCGAGGTGTAGAGCGCCTGCAGGATCCGCGGCGGCCGGTAGGGCGGCAGCTCCAGGCTGAAGGTGGTGGCCTCCCCCCGCAGCACCGTGCGCGAGAGCACCCAGGAGCTCAGGAACATCACCAGCACGCCGAGCACCGCGATGCCCACCACGGCCCCCGCGCTCGCGAGCCCCGCCAGCGGCGCCGGCACCAGCGCCCCGATGAACACCGTGGCCAGCAGGATCTGCGTGGGCCAGCGCCCGTTGCAGAGGGAGAAGTTGTTGGTGAGGATGGCCACCAGCCGCTCCCGCGGGCTGTCGATGACGCGCGTGGCCACTACGCCCGCCGCGTTGCAGCCAAAGCCCATGCACATGGTGAGCGCCTGCTTCCCGTGCGCCCCGGCGCGCCGGAAGAGCGCGTCCAGGTTGAAGGCCACGCGCGGCAGGTAGCCGAAGTCCTCGAGCAGCGTGAAGAGCGGGAAGAAGATGGCCATCGGCGGCAGCATCACGCTGATGACCCAGGCCGTGGCCAGGTACACGCCGTCGAAGAGGAAGCCGGCCAGCCACCCCGGCGCGCCGAGCGCCAGGGCGCCGCCCTTGAGCAGCGGGTGCAGCTTGTCCACCAGCAGGTCGGCCAGCAGGGCCGAGGGCACGTTGGCGCCAGCGATGGTGAGCCAGAAGACCGCGGTGAGCATCAGCAGCATCACCGGGAACCCGAAGACACGGCTGGTGAGCAGCCGGTCGAGGGTGCGGTCCAGGTCGAACCCCGCGCGCCGGAGCCCGCGGAGCTCCACCCGCGCCGCGGTGGCCTGCGCCCGGGCGTAAAGCCCCTCCGTCAGGCGGTCGTGGAAGGTGGCGGGGAGGCGCCAGCGGAGGCGGTCCACGGTGGCGAGGAGGGTATTCGTCAGCTCCACGCTGGCCGCGGTGTGGCCGTGCTCGCCGTGCTGCTGGCCCAGGTCGCCGTCGCGTACGGCGGCGGTGATGCGCTGGTCGCCCTGCAGCAGGCGGAAGGCCACCCAGCGCCCATTGGGGAGCGCGGGGAACGCGGCGGTGATGGCCGGCTCGAGCTCACCCAGGACGTTCGTCACCTCGGCGGGATACGCCTCCACCGGCCTGGGGTGCGTCACCAGCGCGCCGCTCGCCACCGCCAGCGTGGTGTCGAGCAGCTCCGGGATGCCCTGCCCCTGGCGCGCGGCGGCGGCCACCACCGGCACGCCGAGCTCGTCCGCGAGCTTCGCCGGGTCGATGGCGATGCCGTGCCGCCGCGCCTCGTCCATCAGGTTGAGGCACACCACCACCCGGTCGGTGATCTCGAGGATCTGGAGCGCCAGGTTGAGGTTCCGCTCCAGCCGCGTGGCGTCCAGCACCACGATGGTGACGTCGGGCCGGCCAAAGAGGAGGAAGTCGCGCGCCACCTCCTCGTCGGTGCTGCCCGCCTGCAGGCTGTAGGTGCCCGGGAGGTCGACGAGCTTGAAGCGCTTCCCGCCGTGCGCAAACATCCCCTCCGCCCGCGCCACCGTCTTGCCGGGCCAGTTGCCGGTGTGCTGGCGCAGGCCGGTGAGGGCGTTGAAGACGGTGCTCTTGCCGGTGTTGGGATTGCCTGCCAGAGCCACGAGATAATCGTGGCGACCGGTGCGGATGCCGAGCTGCACCAGTTCGGGCGCCTTGGCGGCGGACCGCGGGGCGAGGGTGCTGGTCATGGCTACGACGCCGCCTCGGCGGGGGCGGACTCCACCTGGATCTGGTCCGCCTGCGTGCGCCGGAGCGCGATGAGCGCCCCGCGGATCCGGTACGCCACCGGATCGCCGCCGGGGCTCGCAAACTCGGCCGTGATCAGCGTGCCCGGCACCACGCCGAGGTCGAGCAGCCGGCGGCGCTCGGGCCCCTGGCAGGCGGCGGA
>JBGAOL010000111.1:0-10581 GCA_044221825.1 Gemmatimonadales bacterium | reverse complement strand
CATCGGGGCGCGCACCCTCAAGCCCTGAGTCCTTCCCCCGCAGGCCCACGGAGGCCGTGAGGCATGTCGTTCGTCTGGCTGGTTGGCGGGGCCCTGACCCTCGTCGTGGTGCTCTACGTGGGCCTCGGCATGTACCTGGGGGCGGTCCTCAAGTGGGAAGATGAGGAAACCGTCGGCCTCAAGTATTACGGCCGCTCCCCGGCCGAGCGGGCCGCGTTCAGGGAGCAGCTGAAGAAGCATGCCCGGCGCCTCGGGCCGCTCCTGTCCCTCAACGCGAAGCTGGCGCCGATGGACTTCCGGCGCGTGGCCTTCAGTTACAAGGGCGTCCCCGGGCCCCACGGGAGCTGCAGTCCGGAGAGCTTCGCCCGGGCGGAGGCCTACGTGCCGCGGACGGGGGACGTCTTCGTCGTCACCCAGATGAAGTGCGGCACCACCTGGATGCAGCACGTGGTCTACGAGGTGCTCCACCGCGGCAACGGCACCCTGGTGGCCAGCGGCACCGCGATGTACGCCGTGGCCCCGTGGCTCGAGGGGCGGAAGAGCGTGGCGCTCGAGGACGCGCCCACCCTCGGCACCGAGCGCCCTTCCCGCATCATCAAGACCCACCTGCCGGCCCAGCTCTGCCCCCGGGCGGCCGACGCCCGCTACATCTACGTGGCCCGGCACCCCGTCTCCTGCTTTGCCAGCTGCATCGACTTCGTGGTCACCAACGTGGGCCCCATGGCCCCGCCCCTCGCCGCCTTCGAGGCCTGGTACACGGCGAAGGACCTGATGTGGTGGGGCACCTGGCCCGACCACGTGAAGGGCTGGTGGGACCGCGCCCAGCAGGATCCCAACGTCCTCTACGTCTTCTTCGAGGACATGAAGAAGGACCTCCCCGGCATCGTGCGCCGGGTGGCCGAGTTCCTCGGCGTGGCACCCCTCACCGAGGCCGAGCTGGCGCGGGTGGTGGAGAAGTGCGGCTTTGCGTACATGCAGCAGCACCAGGACAACTTCGAGATGCACCCGCCACACATCCTGGCCACCAATGCCGAGCTGTTCGTGGCCGGCACCGCCGACCGGCACAAGGACGTCCCGGCCGAGGTCAAGGCGCGCCTGGCGGCGTGGAGCAAGGCCGAGCTCGCCGGGAGCGCCTTCCCGCTGGCCCGGGCCTATCCCGACGTGGCGGGCGCGCCCTGAGCGCTGCATAAAGCCCGCGGGGCGCGAATAGTCTCCCAAGACTGCCACCCGCCGCGGGCCGTCCCTATCTTTCCGCCCGTTCCGAAGCGCCAGTCTTCCTGCATCCGGTTGCGCCTGTGTCCGATTCCACGATCCCCGTCATCGTCGCCGCCTGCCGCACGCCCATCGGCAAGTACCTGGGCGGGCTCGCCGGCTTCACAGCCCCGCAGCTCGGCGCGCTGGCCATCCGCGAGGCGGTGCGCCGGGCCGGGATCGACGCGGGCACCGTCGACGACGTGATCATGGGCCAGGTGGTGCAGGGGGGCAGCGGCCAGGCACCCGCGCGCCAGGCCATGATCCACGCCGGGCTCCCCTCCACCATCCCCGCGCTCACCATCAACAAGGTCTGCGGCTCCGGCCTCAAGGCCGTGATGCTCGCCGCCCAGGCCATCAAGGCGGGCGACGTGAGCTGCGTGGTGGCCGGTGGCCAGGAATCGATGTCCAGCGCGCCCCACTACCTCTTCAACTACCGCAACGGCATCAAGGCCGGCAACCAGACCATCGTGGACGGCATGATCCACGACGGCCTCTGGGACTCCTTCGGCCAGAACCACATGGGGGAGTACGCCGAGTACACCGCCGCCAAGGCGCAGGTGTCGCGCGAGGACCAGGACGCCTTCGCCGCCGAGAGTCACCGGAAGGCCGTGGCGGCGCAGGCCGCGGGGAAGTTCGCGGCCGAGATGCTGCCCGTCGAAATCACCGGGAAGGGCGGCACCACCACCATCGCCGCCGATGAGTCGCCCCGGAAGGACACCTCGCCTGACACGCTTGCCAAGCTCAAGCCGGTGTTCCGGAAGGACGGCACCGTGACTGCGGGCAACGCGCCGGGCCTCAACGACGGTGCCAGCGCGCTGGTCGTCACCTCGCTGGCGTATGCCAAGGCGCACGGCCTGGCGCCGCTGGCCCGGGTCACCGGCTACTCCACCGGCGGCGGGGACCCGAAGGACCTGTTCTTTGCCCCCATCGTGGCGGTGCGGAACCTGCTCCGCCGCGCCGGCACCCGCATCCACGACTACGACCTCATCGAGGCCAACGAGGCCTTCGCCGTCCAGGCGATCGCCGACGGCCGCGAGCTCGGCTGGGACTGGAGCCGCGTCAACGTGCACGGCGGCGCCGTGGCCCTGGGCCACCCGATCGGCGCCAGCGGCGCCCGCGTGCTCACCACCCTGTTGTACGCCCTGAAGGACCAGAACAAGGCCACCGGCCTCGCGACCCTCTGCCTCGGCGGCGGGAACGCGGTGGCCCTTTCCGTGGAACGGATCTGACCCCATGAGCACCATGCGCACCTCCACCACGCTGCCCCTCCCGAGCGGGACCTCCGCCCGGCTCCGCTGGCCCGTGGCCGTCCTCTCCGGCGCCGTCCTCGTGGCGCTCGCCGGCCAGGTGGCCGTGCCGGTGCCGTTCTCGCCGGTCCCCATGACGCTGCAGGGCCCCGCCGTGATCCTGGTCGGCGGCCTCTTCGGCGGCACCGCGGCGCTCGGTTCCATCCTCCTGTATCTCGCGGCGGGCGCGTTCGGCGCCCCGGTGTTCGCCAATGGCGGCGCCGGGCTCGCCCGGCTCTTCGGCCCCACCGGCGGGTACCTGCTGGCCTTCCTGCCGGCGGTGCTGGTGGTGGCCCGGGTTGCCGAGCGGGGGCGGTTCCTTCGCTGCCTGCTCGCGGCCTTCGCCGGCATGGCGGTGATCCACCTTGGTGGCTGGGCGCAGCTGGCGCTGCTCACCGGCAATGGCCAGGCCGCCTTCGCCGCCGGGGTGGTGCCCTTCCTGGTGCTCGACCCCATCAAGGCGCTCCTCGCCGCTGCCGTGCTCTGGCGCGGTCACCACGCCCTGCGGCCCTTCGCGTGACCCTGCCCGCCGAGCCGGGCATGACCACTCCCGCTCCCGCCGCCCGCCCTTCGCCCGCCAAGGCGATCGGCTGGGCGGCGTCGTTCATTCTGGGCGGGTTCATCCTGATGGTGGTGGTCTCCTCGGTGGCGGCGCGGGCCCTCGGTCTCTCCCTCGGCGAGGCCACCCCGCTGCTGCTGCACCTGCAGACGGCCGCCGGGCTCCTGGTGTACGCTCCCCTCACCTGGCTCTACGCCCGCCGGCTCCACCTCGACGGGCACAGCCTCCGCTGGTCGCCGGTGCGTCTTGGCGTGGCGGGCTTCGGGCTCGGGCTCGCCCTCGGGGCGGTGCCCGCCCTCGTGGCCATTGCGCTGGCAGTGGGGATCGGCGGGGCGGAGTTCGCCCCCGACACGCACTCCGAGGGGACCTACCTCGGGGCCGTCTTCAACCTGCTGGTGCTCCTCGCCCCGGCGGCGCTGCTCGAGGAAGTGATCTTCCGCGGGGTGGGGCAGGTGGTGCTGGCGCCGGCCATCGGTCGGCTGCAGGCCATCCTCTTCTGCTCGGCCATCTTCAGCCTGGCCCATGTGATGAACCCCAACACCACCTCGCTCGGCATGCTGAACATCGCGCTGGCGGGGATCTGGCTCGGGGTGGTGTTCTATTTGCCGGGCGGCATCTGGACCGCGTGGGGCGCGCACCTGGGCTGGAACCTCACCCTCGCCGCGCTGGACACGGCGGTGAGCGGGCTCGCCCTCGACGTGCCCCGCATCGACTATCACCCCGCCGGCCCCACGTGGCTCACCGGCGGGAGCTTCGGCCCGGAAGGCGGGCTGCTGGCCACCGCCGTCATCGGTCTCGGGACCGTCGGCGCGTGGCGGTGGACACGAAAGGAGACGGTGTGACCCAAGTAGCAGTGGTGGGCGCCGGCACGATGGGCAACGGCATCGCGCAGGTCTTCGCGATGCACGGCCATCCGGTGACGATGATCGATGTGTCGGCCGCCGCGCTCGAGAAGGGGAAGGGCGCCATCCAGGGGAGCCTCGCCCGGGTGGTGAAGAAGGGCGCCATCGACCAGGCCAAGGCGGATGCGGCCCTCGCGCTGGTGGGCGTGGCCACGACCCTCGATGCGGCGTCGAAGGCCGAGCTGGTCATCGAGGCCGCCACCGAGAATCCCGCCCTCAAGTTCCAGATCTTCAGCGACCTCGACCGTATCGCCCCGGCCGGCGTCATCCTGGCCAGCAACACCAGCTCCATCTCGATCACGGAGATCGCCGCGAAGACCAAGCGGCCCGAGCTCGTCATCGGCATGCACTTCATGAACCCGGTGCCGGTGATGCAGCTCGTCGAGGTGATCCGCGGCCAGGCCACGAGCGATGACACGACGAAGCGTGTCATGGAGCTGTCGAGCGCGCTCGGGAAGACACCGGTGGAGGTCAACGACTACCCCGGCTTCGTCAGCAACCGCGTCCTCATGCCGATGATCAACGAGGCGATCTTCTGCGTCATGGAGGGCGTGGCCACGCCCGAGGCGGTGGACACCGTCATGAAGCTCGGCATGGCCCACCCCATGGGCCCGCTGATGCTGGCCGACCTCATCGGCCTCGACACCTGCCTTGCCATCCTCGAGGTGCTCCACAAGGGCCTCGGCGACGACAAGTACCGTCCCTGCCCGCTCCTCCGCCGCATGGTGGCCGCCGGCCACCTCGGCCGGAAGGCGGGCAAGGGCTTCTATCAGTACTGACCCGCACCACTTTTCAGGCATCGCCATGGACGTCTTCAAGTCAATGTCCGCCTACCAGCACGAGCAGCTCGTCCTCTGCCACGAGCCCTCGTGCGGGTACTTCGGCATCATCGCCATCCACGACACCACCCTCGGTCCCGCGCTCGGCGGCACCCGCTTCTGGAACTACGAGAGCACCGACGCGGCCATCACCGACGCGCTGCGCCTGGCGCGGGGCATGAGCTACAAGTCGGCGGTGGCGGGGCTCAACCTGGGCGGCGGCAAGTCCGTCATCGTGGGCGACAACAAGCGCAAGGACCGCGAGGCGCTCTTCCGGGCGCACGGCCGCTTCATCGAGTCGCTCAAGGGCCGCTACATCACCGCCGAGGACGTGGGCACGAGCCCCACGGACATGGAATACGTGCGGATGGAGACGAAGCACGTGGCCGGCCTCCACGGCCAGTCGGGCGACCCATCGCCGGTGACGGCCTACGGCGTCTATGTGGGCATGAAGGCCAGCGCCAAGGTGCGCTGGGGCAGCGACAGCCTGGCCGGGAAGCACGTGGCGGTGCAGGGGTGCGGCAACGTGGCCCACTACCTGTGCGAGTTCCTGCACAAGGAAGGCGCCAAGCTCACCGTCACCGACATCGACCAGGAGAAGGTGAAGCGCGTGGTGAGCGCCACCGGCGCCACGGCCGTGGCGCCCGAGGCCATCTACGACGTGGCCGCGGACATCTACTCGCCCAACGCCCTCGGCGCCACGATCAACGACGAGACCCTGAAGCGCCTCAAGGTGGAGGTCATCGCCGGCGGCGCCAACAACCAGCTGGCCGAGGAGCGCCACGGCGAGGCGCTGGAGAAGCAGGGCCTGCTGTACGCCCCCGACTACGTGATCAACGGCGGCGGCGTCATCAACGTGTACGGCGAGGTGATGGGCTGGGACCACGACCGCGCCAAGCGGAAGGCCGCGCAGATCTACGACACCCTGCTCAGCATCTACGCCACCGCCAAGGCGCAGGGGATCCCCAGCTTCCGGGCCGCCGACCACGTGGCCGAGGAGCGGATCAAGGCGATGGGCAACCTGGGCGGAATCCGGATCTGATAGATCCCTCCACCATCGTACGGGCCGGCTATAGCCGGCCCCTACGACGGCGGAATGGGGATTTGTTCAGGGTTGAGCCCCTGCATTTATATTCATCCCCTCACTATACTCTGCGATGCCAGAAATCATCCCGATCGGCGCCGACCACGCCGGGTTCGAGCTGAAGGAACGGCTCAAGCAGGAGCTGGCCGCGCTCGGCTATGAGCCGCTGGACCTCGGCACCCATTCCGCCGATTCCACGGACTATCCCGACTACGCCCATCCCGTCGCCAGCCAGGTGGAAGGCGGCCAGGTGCAGCGCGGCGTCCTCCTGTGCGGCACCGGCCTCGGGATGGCCTACGCGGCCAACCGCCACCCCGGCGTGCGCGCCGCGGTGGCCTGGACGCCCGAGGTGGCCAAGCTGGCGCGGGCGCACAACGACGCGAACGTCCTGGTCCTCCCGGCCCGGTTCGTCACGGAGCAGGAGGGCATCGAGATCCTCCGCGCGTGGCTCGCCACCCCCTTCGAGGGCGGCCGCCACCAGCGGCGGGTGCAGAAGATCGAACCCTGAGGAGATCCCGCATGTCGCTCGACCACAACGCCTCCCTCCGCCAGGCCGACCCGGCGATCGCCGCCCTCGTCGACGAGGAGCTGCACCGCCAGCAGCACGGCCTCGAGCTCATCGCCAGCGAGAACTTCGCCAGCCGCGCCGTCATCGACGCCATGGGCACGCCGCTCACCAACAAGTACGCCGAGGGCTATCCCGGGAAGCGCTACTACGGTGGCTGCGAGGTGGTGGACAAGGTCGAGCAGCTGGCCATCGACCGCCTGAAGGAGCTCTTCGGCGCCGAGGCCGCCAACGTGCAGCCGCACTCGGGCGCGCAGGCCAACTTTGCCGCCTTCATGGTCCTCGCCAAGCCGGGTGAGACCATCATGGGGATGTCGCTGCCGCACGGCGGGCACCTCTCGCACGGCGCCTCGGTCAACCACAGCGGCACCGTGTGGAAGGCCGTGCACTACGGCGTGAACCCCGCCACCGGCCTCATCGACTACGACGCCGTCCGCGAGCAGGCCAAGCGCGACCAGCCCCGGCTCCTCATTGCCGGCGGCTCCGCCTACGCCCGCATCATCGACTTCGCCGCCATGCGCTCCATCGCCGATGAGGTCGGCGGCTACCTGCTGGTGGACATGGCGCACTTCGCGGGCCTCGTGGCCGGCGGCGTCTATCCCTCGCCGGTGCCGCACGCGCAGGTGGTCACCAGCACCACGCACAAGACGCTCCGCGGGCCCCGCTCCGGCCTCATCCTCTCCACCGCGGAGTTCGGGCAGGCCATCAACAAGTCGGTCTTCCCGGGCACCCAGGGTGGCCCGCTCGAGCACGTGATCGCCGCCAAGGCCGTGGCCTTCGGCGAGGCGCTCACCCCCGACTTCAAGACCTACGCCAAGAACGTCGTGGCCAACGCCAAGGTCCTGGCCGAGGCGCTCATCGAGCGCGGCTTCGCCATCGTCTCCGGTGGCACCGACACCCACCTCATGCTGGTGGACCTCCGCCCCAAGAACCTCACGGGCAAGGTGGCCGAGAAGATCCTCGACCAGGCCGGCATCACGGTCAACAAGAACACCATCCCGGACGACCCCCAGTCGCCCTTCGTCACCAGCGGCATCCGTCTCGGTACCCCCGCGCTCACCACCCGCGGCATGGGCAAGGCGGAAATGCGCCGGGTGGCGGAACTCATTGACACGGTGCTCACGCAGCAGGACGAGGCCACCATCGCCCGCGTCAAGGGTGAGGTGGGCGAGCTCACCAAGCGCTTCCCGCTCTACGCCCCCCGCAAGCGCGGTTGACCCCCGGGGGCCCGGACCGGTAGCTTCACTCAACCAGTCCGGGCTCCTGTCACCGCGATGCACGATCTTCAGTTCTCCACCGACGCCCTGTCGCGAATCCGCGCCGAAGAGGACCGCTATCACGAGCGGGCCTACATCTTCGTGCTCGGCGCCATCGAGTACCTGCAGTCGCGGCTCGATGCCCGGCGGCACGTCACGGGCGCCGAACTGGCCTGGGCCTGCCGCGATTACGCCGTCCGCCAGTTCGGGCTGCTGGCCCCCTCCATCCTGGAGTACTGGGGGGTGCACAAGACCGACGACTTCGGTCGCATCGTCTTCACCCTGGTGAAGGCCGGCCTGCTGGTCACCCAACCCCACGACCGCGAGTCGGACTTCGCCGAGGTGTACCCCTTCGAGGCGGCCTTCGGCGGCACCTACGCGTGGGAAGGGGTCGAGGCGCTCCGCGCCTAGCCGGTCGCTCACGCCCGTGAGCGTTAGATTGCGTGGGACCCCCTCGCCCGGTCTCCACTTCATGCTCCCCGTCCTCTCGCCCCACCAATCCGCCGACTGGGACCGCCGCGCCGACGCGACGGGCATCGCGCTTGCCACCCTGATGGACGCGGCCGGGCGGGCCGCCGCCCTGCTCATCGCGGAGCGCTTCCCCGAGCGGCTCCGCGGCGGGGTGCTGGTGGCCACCGGCCCCGGCCACAACGGTGGCGATGGCTGGGTGCTGGCCCGGGCGCTGCACGCGGTGGGAGTGCCGGTGTTCGTGGCCCCGGTGCCCGGCGAGCCGGCGCCACTCACCGCCATCATGGCCCGACTGGCGCGCGAGGCCGGTGTCCGCGTGGTGGAGCCCGACGGTCCGTGGCCCGCCGTGCAGCTCCTCGTGGACGCCCTGCTCGGCACGGGGGCGAAAGGGGCGCTCCGGGGCAGGGTGCTGGCCCTGGTGGAGCGCCTCAACGACCTGGCCCTCCCGGTCGCCGCCGTGGATGGCCCCACCGGCGTGGACCTCGCCACCGGCACCACGATGGGCCCCTCGCTCCGCGCGGAACTCTCGCTCACCTTCGGCGGCCTCCGCCGCGGCCACCTGCTGGCGCGCGAGGAATGTGGCGACGTGATCGTGCTGGACATCGGCCACCCGCCGGCAGATCCCGCCTGGCCCATGCTGCTAACCGATGCCCAGGCCGCCCAGGCCATCGGCCGCTTCAGCGCCGACGCCCACAAGGGCGACCGGGGCCGCGTGGTGGTGATCGGCGGCGAGCCGGGCATGAGCGGCGCGCTCCGCCTCGCGGCGCGCGCGGCCTTCGGGGCGGGCGCCGGTCTCGTCTGGGCCGTGGCCCCGGCCGAAACCGTCGCCATCCTCCGCGGCGCCGAGCCGGACCTGCAGACCGTGGCCCACGACTTCACCCCCACGCTCTCCCCCGAACTCGTGACGCTGCTCGAGCGCGCCGACGCCGTGGTGATGGGCCCCGGCCTGGGCCGCGGGGCGGGGCGGCGCGAGTTCGTGGAAACCGTGGCACGGCACACGCGGCGCCTGCTGCTCGATGCCGACGCCCTCAACGCCTTCCAGGGCGCCGAGGCCGCGCTCGCGGCACTCGCCCCCGGGCGCGTGCTGGCGCTGACGCCGCACGTGGGCGAGTTCGCGCGGCTCTTCCCCGCGCACTCGGCCGGCATGGACATGGACCCGTGGCAGGCCGCCACCGCTGCGGCCGCGCAATCGGGTGCGCTCGTGGTGCTCAAGGGCGTCCCCACCGTCATCGCCGCCCCCGGCGAGCCGCCGCTCACCGTGAGCGCGGGCAACCCCGGCCTCGCCACGGGAGGCAGCGGCGACGTGCTGAGCGGCATCGCGGGCACCTTCCTTTCCACCACCGACCGCCCGCTCGTGGCGCTCGCCGCCGCCGCGCAGGCCCTCGGCCGCGCCGCGGACCAGGCCGCGCGCCGCGCCACCGCGCGAGGCATGCGTCCCATGGACGTGGTGGCCGCGCTGCCCGATCTCTGGCGCTACTGGGAAACGCTCCGCGTGGCGCCCACACCGCCACGCCCGCCCGTGCGCCTCGAGCTCCCGCGTCCGCAGCAATGGTGAGGCGTTTCCTGGCGCTGTGCCTGCTGGCGCCCGCGCTCGCCGCGCAGGGCCGCGACTGGGCGCCGGAGGACCGCCTGGTCCTCGGCGACTTCAGCCGCATCGCCGCCGTCGCCGTGTCGCAGGACAAGGTCTTCGCCGTCACGCCCACCGCGCTCCTGGTCTACAGCCCGCGCGACCGCCGCTGGGAAGGCGTCTTCACCCCCGGCGACGCCGCGCAACCGTTCCGCGATGCCGTCGCCGCCGTGGCCGATCCGCTCGACAACTCCGCCTGGATCCTCACCCGGAACAGCTTCTATCACTTCGACCTGGCCATCCGCCGCTGGGACAGCGGCAGCCTCCCCGGCCTCCTCTCCGACGTGGCGCTGGACCAGGACAATCCCGCCCTCGGCCTCTTCCTCCGCGTGGGCAGCGGCTGGTACAGCGTCACCCGCGGCGGCGTGCTGGTGCCCGCCAGCGCCCCGCGCCGCCCGGTCCGCCCCGCCACGGTGGACCAGGCCATCCGCCAGAACCCAGCCATCCAGGCCTCGATCGGCCTCCTGGCTGTCACCGGCCGCCGCGCCGGCCTCGGCTACACCTCGGCCGCGCGGGCGCAGGGCTTTGCAGGGATGGGCTGGTACCTCGGCACCAACGGCGCCGGGCTGGTCTACTTCAGTGAGGGCAGCGGCCGCCCCGAACCGCTCCCATTCGGCCTGCCGAGCGACCGCGTGGACGCGGTGACGGCGGGGCCGGATGGCGTCTGGGCCGTCACCGAGCGCAGCGCCCTCGCCGACGCCGCCCTCACCTTCGTGGCGCGCGACCTCCGCGAGGTGCGCACCTACCAGGGGCCCCGCGCCA
>JBGAOL010000110.1:0-10630 GCA_044221825.1 Gemmatimonadales bacterium | reverse complement strand
CCTGGTCACGGAGATCAAGACCGAGGCCGTCATCCCCTACGAGGAGATCCCGGGCTTCCCGCTCTCCACGGTGGAGAGCCACGCGGGCCGGCTGCTGCTCGGGACACTCCACGGCACCCCCGTGGTGGCCATGCAGGGGCGGTTCCACCGCTACGAGGGCTACACCCTGCAGCAGGTGACCTTCCCGGTGCGCGTCATGCACGCGCTCGGGGCGCGGACGCTCGTGGTCACCAATGTCTCGGGCGGCATGCACCCCCTCTGGGCGCCCGGGGACCTGGTGCTCATCAGCGACCACATCAACCTCCTCGGCGACAACCCGCTGATCGGCCGGAACGATGACCGGCTGGGCCCGCGCTTCCCCGACATGTCGGATCCCTACGATGCCACGCTCCGCGCCCGGGTGCGGAAGCTGGCGCTGGAGCACGGCGTGATGCTCCGGGAGGGCGTGTACGTGTCGGTCACGGGGCCGTGCCTCGAGACCCGGGCGGAGTACCGGATGCTTCGCGCCATGGGCGCCGACATCGTGGGCATGAGCACCGTGCCGGAAGTCATCGTGGCGGTGCACCAGGGCATGAAGGTGACGGGGCTCTCGATCATCACCGACCAGTGCCTGCCGGACGCGCTGGTGCCGGCCACGCTGGCGCACATCCTGGCGGTGGCCGCCGAGGCGGAACCGCGCCTCACCAAGCTCGTCGCGGCGTACGTGGGGACCCTCGGCACATGACCTGGCAGCCGTGGCCGGACGGCGGCGCCGATGCCCTGGAGCAGGCGCTGCTGGCCGAGTGGCAGAAGGAAGGCCTCTTCGAGCGGACGCAGGCGGCAACGGAAGACGGGCCGCCCTTCGTGTTCTTTGAGGGCCCGCCGACCGCCAACGGCAAGCCCGGCATCCATCACGTCTTTGCGCGGACCATCAAGGACCTCATCTGCCGCTTCCAGGCGATGCAGGGGAAGCGGGTCACGCGCATCGCCGGCTGGGACACGCACGGGCTGCCGGTCGAGATCGAGGTCGAGAAGCAGCTCAAGCTGAACGGCAAGAAGGCCATCGAGGCCTATGGGGTGGAGGCGTTCAATCGCCTCTGCCGCGAGAGCGTCTTCACCTACAAGAAGGACTGGGAAGAGCTCTCCAACCGGGTGGGCTACTGGCTCGACTACGAGCACGCCTACGTCACCTACACCAACGAGTACGTGGAGACGGTGTGGTGGCTGCTGCACCGGCTCTTCGAGAAGGACCTGCTGTACCGCGGCCACCGGGTGCTGCCCTACTGCCCCCGCTGCGGCACCGTGCTCTCCTCGCACGAGCTGGCGCTCGGCTACCAGGAGAGTACGTGGAGACGGTGTGGTGGCTGCTGCACCGGCTCTTCGAGAAGGACCTGCTGTACCGCGGCCACCGGGTGCTGCCCTACTGCCCCCGCTGCGGCACCGTGCTCTCCTCGCACGAGCTGGCGCTCGGCTACCAGGAGGTGCGGGACCGGTCCATCTACGTCACCTTCCCGCTCACCAACGGCACGTACCGGGAGCTCGTGGTCTGGACCACGACGCCCTGGACGCTCCCCTCCAACGTGGCCGCGGCGGTGCACCCCGAGCTCCGTTACGGCGTGTACCGGAGCGAGAAGCACCCGCACCGGGGCTTCGTGGTGGCGGAGGCGCGCGTCGCCAAGCTCGAGGAGCTTCTCGGCGGCCCCGTCACCCGTGAGGGCGACACCTTCGCCGGCGAGGCGCTGGTCGGGCTCGCGTACAAGCGGCCCTTCGACGTCGTGGCGATGCCCGAGGGGAAGCGCCACTCGGTGATCATCCCCGGCGACTTCGTCACCGCCGATGACGGCTCGGGGATCGTGCACATGGCCCCGGCCTTCGGCGCCGACGACTACAGCGCGGGGCAGGCCCACAACCTGGCGCTGGTGCGCCCGGTGGCCGCCGACGGGACCTTCCACGGCACCCGCTGGCCCGAGATCGAGGGGCAGCTGGTCACCGCGGACGAGACCAACGACACGATCATCAAGCGGCTCAAGGCGGAGGGACGGTGGCTCCGGACGGAGCAGTACGTCCACACCTATCCCCACTGCTGGCGCTGCGGCAGCAAGCTCATCTACTACGCCCGCGACTCGTGGTTCGTGCGGACGTCGTCGGTGAAGGAGCGGATGCTCGAGCTCAATGCCCAGGTCAACTGGCAGCCGCCCGAGGTCGGGGCGGGGCGCTTCGGGGCCTGGCTCGAGAACAACGTGGACTGGGCCCTCTCGCGCGACCGGTACTGGGGCACGCCCCTCCCCGTCTGGGTCTGCGACCAGGAGCCGAAGCACGTCGAGGTGATCGGCAGCTACGACCAGCTGGCAGCGCGCTGGGGCCAGAAGCTTCCCAGCACCTTCGACCCGCACAAGCCCTACATCGACGGCTACACCTGGGCCTGCGACTGCGGCGGCACCATGCGCCGCGCGGCCGAGGTCATCGACACCTGGTTCGACTCGGGGGCGATGCCCTACGCGCAGTGGCACTATCCCTTCGAGCACGCCGAGCAGTTTGCCGCGCACTTCCCGGCGGACTACATCTGCGAGGGGGTGGACCAGACGCGCGGGTGGTTCTACTCGCTGCTGGCCATCGCCACCACGGCGTTCGACAGCCTGGCGTACAGGAACGTCATCGTGAACGAGCTGGTCCTCGACCCCGAGGGCCAGAAGATGTCCAAGTCCAAGGGGAACGTGGTCAACCCCTGGGACATGATCCGGGAGTTCGGCGCGGACACGGTGCGCCTCTACCTCCTGGTGAGCAGCCAGGTCTGGCTCCCCAAGCGCTTCGACCGGCGGCAGATCCCGCAGGTCACGGGCGACTTCCTGCGCGCGCTGCGGAACAGCTACGAGTTCTTCCGGCTCTACGCCGACAAGGGCGGCAACCCGCCGCCCGTGGCGGAGCGGCCCGACACCGACCGCTGGATCCTGGCGCGCCTGGATGCGACGGTGGCGGCCGTGACGGCGGCGTGGGAGGGCTACGAGCCCACGGCGGGTGTGCGTGCGCTGATGGACTTCGTCGTCGACGATCTCTCGAACTGGTACGTCCGCGTGACCCGCGGGCGCTTCTGGGCCCCGGATAGTTCCGCCGACCCGGCGGCGGTGGCCACGCTGCAGGAGTGCCTGGTGACGGTGAGCCGCCTGATGGCGCCGGCGGCGCCCTTTGCGAGCGACTGGCTGCACCGGGCGCTCACCGACCGGACGGTGCACCTGGCGGGCTGGCCCACGCCGGCCCGGGCGCCGGGCGCGGAGGCGGACCTGGAGCGGGCCATGGACGCCATCCGGCGACTGGCGTCGCTGGCGCGCGCGGCGCGCGAGTCGGCGAAGCTGCGGGTGCGCCAGCCGCTCGGGCGGATGCAGGTGGCGGTGCCGGCGGACGTGGTGGGGCCGGTCTTCTCGCGGCTGCTCGGCATCCTCCAGGACGAGGTGAACGTCAAGGAGATCCTGGTCGCGGCGTCGGATACCGACCTGGTACGCCTCAAGGCCAAGCCCAACTTCCGGGCGCTCGGCAAGCGCTTCGGGAAGCAGACGCCCGCCATCGCGGCGGCGGCGGAGCGCCTGACGGGGCAGCAGCTGCGGGCACTGGAGGCGGGGCAGGAGGCCACCATCCATGTGGATGGCGAGCCGGTGGTTTACCTTTCCGGCGACGTGACCGTCGAGCGGGAGGTGGTGGCCACCGGCTGGCTGGTGGAGAGCGACGGGCCCTACGTGGCCGCGCTCGACCCGGCCCTCACCCCGGCCCTCGCGGCCGAGGGGCTGGCGCGGGAAGTGATCCACCACGTGCAGCGACTCCGGCGCGAGGCGGGCTTCCAGGTGAGCGACCGCATCGCGCTCGGCATCGAGGGGCCCGCCGCCGTCTGTGAGGCGGCGCGGGCCCACCAGGACATGATCGCGGGCGACGTGCTGGCCCGTGAGGTGGTGATCGGCGGCGCCGTGGCCAGTGCGGCGCTGACCCAGCAGGTGGACCTCGACGGACATTCCGTCACCTTGAGCGTGCGGCGGCACTCGGCCACCGCCTGAACCCCCGGGCACGGATCGCCCAACTGAAGGATCGGGGCATGAACAAGAAGAATCTCGCACATTTCGAGAAGCGCCTCCTCGAGGAGCGGGCCCGCGTCATGAAGGAGCTCGGCTATTACGACGAGTCCTTCAACGCCACCCTCCAGAACTCCGATGGGGACCTCTCGTCCTACTCCTTCCACATGGCCGACCAGGGCACCGACGCCATGGAGCGCGAGAAGCAGTTCCTCTTCGCCTCGCAGGAGGGCCGCTACCTCTGGCACGTGAACGAGGCGCTCCGCCGGCTCTACAAGACGCCGGACCGCTTCGGGCTCTGCCACACCTGCGGCAAGGAGATCAACTTCGAGCGGCTCGACGCGCTGCCGCACGCGCGGCTCTGCATCGAGTGCAAGGAAAAAGAAGAGAATGGCAAGCGGCGCTGAGCGGCGCCTCTACTGGGGCAGCCTGCTCGTCGTCGTGGCGCTCGACGCCCTGACGAAATACCTCGCCGAGCGGCACCTGCTGCGCTCGGCGGGGCGCGCCATCTTCGGGGACTGGTTCCAGCTCCGGCTGGTGTACAATCCGGGGGCGGCCTTCGGGCTCGACCTCGGGCCGCTCTCCCGCTGGATCTTCATGGGCGTGGCCATCCTGGCCACGGTGGTGCTCTTCAAGATGTCCCGCGACGCCGAGCCGGGGGACTGGTTCCGGCAGCTGGCGGTGGGCCTCGTGAGCGGGGGGGCGCTCGGCAACCTGGTGGACCGGGTGCGCTCGCCGCTCGGCGTGGTGGACTTCCTGGACCTGGGGGTCGGCGCCTGGCGCTGGCCCACCTTCAACGTGGCGGACATGGCGGTGAGCTGCGGCGCCGTGGCGCTCGCTCTCTCGTTGTGGCAGGAAGATGCTCGGCGTGAAGCCGCCGCGGCCGACCCCGGCCGGCCGCTGCCACCCGAGACGCCGGCGGAGCCCGCGGCCGTCCCGAAGGACTGAACGCCGCCGCCATGCCCCTCGTCGAACTCTCCGTCCTCTCCCCCCAGACCGAACGCCTCGACCGTTTTCTCGCCGACCAGCTCCAGCTCTCCCGCACCCAGGCCGCCCGCCTCGTGGCGGAGGCGCGGGTGACGGTGGGCGGGCAGGTGGCGCGTGCGTCGCGCACGCTGCTCCGGGGCGAGCAGGTGCAGGTGGCCATTCCCGACGAAGAGCCACCCCGCCAGCTGGTGCCGGCGCCGATCCCGCTGGTGATCGTCTTCGAGGACGACCACCTGGCCGTCATCGACAAGCCGGCGGGCCTCGTGGTGCACCCCGCCCCGGGCCACTGGGACGACACGCTGGTGAATGCCCTCGTGGCACGCGGCACCACGCTGGCCGGCGGGGCAGAGGGCCGCCCCGGCATCGTGCACCGGCTGGACCGGGACACCTCGGGCCTCATGGTGGTGGCCAAGACCGACCTGGCGCACCGGAAGCTCGGCGCCATGCTGGCCGCGCGGCGGGTGACGCGGCGCTACGCGGCGTTGGCATGGGGCCACCTGGACGAGAGTCCCACGGTCATCGACGCACCGCTCGCGCGCCATCCGCGGGACCGGAAGAAGGTCACCGTCCAAGCCGAGGGGCGGCCCTCCCGCACGGATGCGTACGTGGTGGCGCGACTCGGGCAGACGGACCTGCTCCGGCTCGAGCTGCATACCGGTCGCACCCACCAGATCCGGGTGCACCTGGCGCACATCGGCCACCCGGTCGTGGGCGACCCGGTCTATGGAGCCGGCGGGAGCCGCCGGATCACGGGGCCGGCGCGGGGGGAGGCGGAGGCGCTGGAGCGGCTGGCCCCCCGGCAGGCGCTGCACGCTGCCTGGCTCCGGTTCCGGCACCCGGCCACCGGGGCGGACCTCGAATTCCGGTCGGAATGGCCGGCCGATCTGGTCCCCCTGCTCGGGCGGGCCCTCGGCTCCGTTGCCCAGCCTGAAATGCTCCGCTATCTTGGCTTCTTTGAAGGACATGGCTGACCTCACCTCACGCCGCTTCGTGCTCTTCCGGCTGGCCGGGCTGCCCTGTGCGATGCCCGCCACCGTGGTGCGTGAGGTGATCCCGGCCGGCCAGCCCACCCGGATCCCCGGCGCGGCGTCCGCCGTGGCCGGGCTGCTCAACCTCCGGGGAGCCCTCCTGACCGTGGTCGATGGGCGGCGCGCCCTCGGGGCAGCCCCGCCGCATCCAGAAGCCGAATCGGTGCTGGTGGTGGACCGCGGGGCCCGGCAGTTCGGGCTCGCCGTGGATGAGGTCGTGGACCTGGTGGAGGTTCCGGCCGAAGACCTGGCCCCGGGCGAAAGTCTGCCGGGGGTTGATCCGAAACTAGTGGCAGGGGTGGGACGCCAGGGGGGGCAGGTCTTCGCGGTGCTGGACGCCGCGGCGCTGCTGGCCCCGGCGCTGGACTAGTCAGCCCGCGGGCCGCCAGACGGCCCGCCTGCGGCACAGTCGCTGCTCGACATCTCGGGAGGTCGGCGTGAGCCACACGGTGCTGGTCTGCGATGACGCGATCTTCATGCGGACCATGATCTCGGATATCCTGTCACAGGCCGGCTTCGAGGTCGTGGGGGAGGCCGAGACGGGACGGGAGGCCGTCGAGAAGTTCCGCGCGCTCAGGCCCGACCTCGTCACCATGGACATCGTGATGCCGGACATGGGGGGCATCGAGGCGGTCCGCGAGATCTGCAAGGACCACCCCGAGGCCCGCATCCTCATGTGCAGCGCCATGGGCCAGCAGGCACTGGTGGTGGAGGCCATCCAGGCCGGCGCCAAGGACTTCGTGGTCAAGCCCTTCCAGCCCTCCCGGGTGCTCGAGGCCGTCCAGCGCGTCCTCGGCTAGGGCCGGATGGACCTGTCGCGGTACGCCGCCCTTTTCCTGACCGAGAGCCGCGAGCAGCTCGGGGCCTGCGGGCAGGCGCTGCTCGAATGGGAGCGGCAGCCGGCGGCGGTGGAACCGGTGGTGAGCCTGTACCGCGCCATGCACACCTTCAAGGGCATGGCGGCGGCCATGGGGTACTCCAACCTCACGGAGCTGGCGCACCGCAGTGAATCGGTGCTGGACCTCCTGCGCAGTGACCCGGGCGCGGGCGAGCCGCTGATCGACCTCTTCTTCCGCGTGGTGGACGCGCTGGAGCAGGGGGCGTCGCAGGCGGTGGAGGGCGGCGATGCGGGGCTGAGCTTCACCGCGCTGCTGGCCGAGCTGGATGAGGCGTCGGTGGACACGGCGCCGACGGGGAGCTGGGCCATCCCGGCACCCGCGCCGGCACCCGCCATCGAGGCGGTGGAGGGGCGGGAAGTCCGGGTGGAGATCCGGCCCGACGCCATGATGCGGGGTGCCCGGGCGCTCATCGCGCTCCGGAAGGCGGAGACGCTGGGCACCGTGAGCGGGGTGGTGCCACCGCCCGCCGCGTTCGAGCGGGACGAGTTCGACGGGAAGTTCCGCTTCACCCTGGCCACGCGGGCCCCGGACGACGCCATCGTCGAGGCCATCCGCGCCGCCGGGGACGTGCAGGCGGTGCGCTTCGGGCAGGCGGAGGCGGCCGGAGGCGCGAAGGCGGCTTCCGAGCGGAACCGGCAGATCCGGATCGACCTGCGCCGGCTCGACGCCATGATGAATCAGGTCGGCGAGCTCGTGGTGGCGCGGGGGCGGTTGCTGGAGCTGGCGGAGGCCAGCGCCTCGCCGGACCTCAAGGCGGTGGCGGCGCGGATCGGGCGGGTGACGAGCGACCTGCACGGCGAGGTGATGCAGGCACGACTGACGCCGGTCTGGCAGGTGTTCGACCGCTTCCCGCGCGTCGTCCGGGACCTGGCCCGCCAGCTCGGCAAGCGGGTCCGCTTCGAGGTGGAGGGCGAGGACACGCAGCTGGACCGGGCGCTCCTCGAAGAGCTGGGCGAGCCGCTCATCCACCTGCTGCGCAACGCCGTGGATCACGGCATCGAGGCGCCCGCCGAGCGGAAGGCCGCGGGCAAGGCGGAGGAGGGGCTGATCCGGATCGGCGCCACGAGCGACCGGACCACGGTCCTCATCCGGGTGAGCGATGACGGCGCGGGGATCGACCGGGGCAAGGTGCTGCGCCAGGCCATCGACCGCGGGCTGCTCCCGGCCGACACCCGGGAGCTGACCGACGAGCAGCTGCTGCGCGTGCTGGCCCGGCCCGGGTTCTCCACCGCCGCCGTGGTCACGGACGTGTCGGGCCGCGGGATGGGGATGGATGCGGTGGTCTCCAAGCTCCGCGCCATCGGCGGGGCGGTGGAGCTGACCGCCATCGCGGGGCGGGGGAGCCAGTTCACGCTCCGGCTGCCCATGACGCTCGCCATCGTGCGGGTGCTGCTGGCCGAGGTGGGGGGCGAACGGTACGCCATCCCGCTCGCGGGTGTGGCGGAGACGGTGGAGTACCACCCGGACCGGGTGGCGGCGCTCGAGGGTCGCGAGGCGTACGTGCTGCGCGACACCCTGGTGCCCACGGTGCGGCTGCGGGATGCGCTGGGGGCGCGGGGCGTCCGGCCGGTGGGACGCTCGCCCGCGGTGATCGTGGAGGTGGGGGAACGGAAGGCGGTGCTGGTGGTGGATGCGCTGGTGGGGCAGCAGGAGATCGTGGTGGAGCCGTTCGACGCCCCGCGGGGCATGCTCCCGGTCTTCAGCGGCGCCACCATCCTCGGGGATGGGGTCCCGGCGCTCATCGTGGACCCCGCAGCCCTGGTCTAGGGAGGCCCGCATCATGGACGACGTGAGGGAACTCCACGCGCTGCAGCGCGACGCACTCCGCGAGGTGGCCAACATCGGGGCCGGCCACGCGGCCACGGCGCTGTCCCAGCTGGTCAACCGGCGCATCATGATCTCGGTGCCCGAGGTGAACATCACCCGGCTCGAGGAGGTGCCCGAGATCCTCGGCAGCGCCGACGAGGTGGTGGCCGCCGTCCTGATGCACATGATGGGCGACCTCACCGGCCGCACGCTGGTCCTCTTCCCGGAGCCGTGCGCCAGGACGCTGTGCGACATCCTGCTGCGCCGCCCGCCGGGGACCACCACGGGGTTCAGCGAGATGGAGCAGTCGGGCCTCAAGGAAGTGGGCAACATCCTCTCGAGCGCCTACATGAACGCGCTGTCCGACTTCATGGGGATGATGCTGGTACCCTCCGTGCCGAGCCTGTCGATCGACATGATGGGGGCCGTGCTGACCTCCATCTACATGAACTTCGGCTACGACCGGGACTACGTCTTCTGCGTCGAGACGCAGTTCCTCTTCGAGGACCCGGGGCTCCGCCTGCGGGGGCACTTCCTCCTGCTTCCCGACCTCGCCAGCCTCCGGGCCATCTTCGACGCCATCCGCCTCGGCTGAGGACGCGATGTCCGCGCCCGCCCTCTCCGAGCGCGACCTCGCGGTCCTCCGCTCCTTCGCCCGCCGGATCGACCAGGCGGACGCGGGCGCGCACAACAACCTCGGCGTCCTCTACTACCAGAAGGGCCTCGTGGCCGAGGCCAGCGACGAGTTCCTCCGCGCCCTCGAGCTCGACGCGCGGATGGAAGTGGCGCGCCAGAACCTCGAGATTGCCTACCACTCGAGCGGCTACTACGACCGGCACATGGCCGAGCTGCGCGAGCGCCTGCGGCGCGACCCCGGTGACGCCGAGGCCCGCTGGCAGCTGGGCCGCTCGGCGGCCGCGCTGGGGCAGTGGGAGGAGGCGGCGGAGGCGTTCCGGGCCCTGCTGGAGCGGCGGCCCAAGGACGTGCCCACGCTGCTGCAGCTCGGCCTGGCCGAGCGGGGTCGCGGCGACATGGACATGGCGCTCGCGGCCTTCGAGTCGGCGCACGCGGTGGATCCCGAGAGCCCGGTGATCCTCTTCCACCTCGGCGAGTCGCTCTACAACAAGGGGCTGGCGGAGCAGGCGCTCGAGTGCCTCGAGGAGGCGGTGGCGCGGAACCCCGACTACGCCGACGCCTTCTACCTGCTGGCCTTCGTGTACGGTGACGTGGGCCGTCACGAGGAGGCGCGTGCCGCCACCACGCGCGCCACGCAGCTCAACCCGACGCTGGGTCGCGCCCAGAACAACCTGGCCCTCGCCCGGCTCGCCGGGCTCCAGGACCGGAGCAGTGGCCCCGTGGCGCGCCTGTCGGCGCCGCGCCCCCAGATCGTCGAGGGCTCGAGCCTGGCCCACTACAACCTGGGCCTCGCGTTCCGGCAGAAGGGCTATTACGCCGAGGCGCTGCGCGAGTACCGGCTGGCGCTGGACGCCGGCGAGGACACCAAGCTGGTGCGCCAGGCCATGGCCGAGGTGTACCTGCTTCGGCGGGATCTCGCGGCGGCGCTCGAGCTCTACGACGAGCTGCTGGCGCAGGACAATTCGAGCCCCAAGCTCTGGAACGAGCGCGGCGTCTGCCTGCACCAGATGGGGCGGCGGGATGACGCGGCGCTCTCCTACGAGCAGGCCGTGGGCATCGACCCCCGCTATGCGCTCGCCTGGAACAACCTCGGCGTGCTGCGCACCCAGGATCCCGAGCACGAGGGCGCGCTGGAGGCGTTCCAGGAGGCGCTCCGCCATGCGCCGGCGCTCGATGCCGCGCGGCTCAACCTGGCGCTGGCGCTGTTCCAGCGTCGCCGGCTCCAGCTGGCGCTCGAGGC
>JBGAOL010000109.1:0-11137 GCA_044221825.1 Gemmatimonadales bacterium | reverse complement strand
GGGAGTACGCGCAGATCCGCGCGCTCGCGGAGACCGAGCAGCTGCCCAGCGGCTTCGCCGCCATCAAGGTGCTCGGCTTCCCCTACGAGGCGCTGGGCCGCGCGCTCTGCCGCCGGCTCGGGATGACCAACATCGCCGCCGTCATGACCCCGGGCGCGGCGCAGGCCACCCCGCTCGGCGCCATCACGGCGATGGCGCACGAGCTCACCACCATGGCCTACCGCCACGGCGAGGGGACGCCCGACCCGGCGCTGGCCGGCCTGCTCGAGAAGTACCGCACCTGGGCGCCGGTCACCTCGGAACAGTTCGCCGAGGTGGTGCAGGCGGGCCTCGCGGAGACGCGGGAGACGGCGTCCGCCATGGGCGTGACGCTCGACTCGCTGCACTACGAGCTGCAGGTGGCGGAGACCATGCGCGTCCTGGGCCACCCGCTCACCCCCACCGACGGCATCGCCGAGCTGGGGCCGGGGTTGCATGGAGCGGACGGGCAGCCGCCCCTCGCCGCCGACCCCATGAGCGACGACCCGCCGAGCGACCTCCGCCTGGAGCCGGGATTCGACTTCGACGCGGCGCTGGAGCACGGCCTCCGCGCGCTGGCCCGTGCCGGGCGCTACGAGCGGGTGCTCTTCTGCCTGCTCACGCCGTCGCGCCACGAGGTGGTGGGGCGCTTCGGGTGGGGAGAGCGGGTGGACCAGCTGGTGGCGCAGTTCCGCTTCGCGGCCACCAGCCGCACCAGCTCCCTCGGCGTGGCGCTGCTCGACCGGCGCGACCTCTTCGTGAGCGGCACCATGCGCGGCGACGACCGGCTGCTCGCCTCGGCGCTCGGTGCCGGCGCCTTTGCCGTGCTGCCATTGGTGCTGGAGGCGCTCATCGGCTGCCTCTACGCCGACCGCCGCGGCGACGGCGCCCTCGACGACCGCGCCCGCGCCGTGGTGCTGCACTGGCGTCGGCGGGTGCAGAACGCGCCCTCGAGCGCCGCCGCCTGGCGCGCCGGAGCATCCCGCACGCCCACGGCGCCGAGCCCCACGCCCCGCCACGCCCGACGCCCTCAGCCCCGACCCCGCCACCTGGACCGACGAGGACCGCCGCCGCATCGTCCTCCGCCTCCTCGGCGGCGAGTCGCTCGACGCCCTCACCGCGAGCACCGGCCTCCCCGCCGACCTCCTCACCCGCTGGCGCAGCCGGAGCCCTCGCCGCGGCGATGGGGGCGCTCGGCTAATCGTCGCGTCGGCACCGGACTCCCTCCCTGCACGATACCGTAGCGGCGGAGCTACGCTCCGCCGACTCGATCTCGACCATCGTGCACGATCGCGGAGATCCAGGCGGCGGAGCATAGTTCCGCCGCTACGGGTGCAAGCTCGAGCAGCGTGCACGAGCGCGGAGATCCAGTCGGCGGAGCGTAGCTCCGCCGTTACGTCGAGGCGGCCATCTGCGCGCACTCGTCGGCGCACCGCCGGCACGCCTCCGCGCATTCCTTCATCATGGCGTCGTTCGGGTCCACCCGTTCGCAGTCCTCGGCGCAGGCGCGGCAGATCTCGGCGCAGGCGGCGCAGGTGCGGTGGTGGTGCGGGGAGTTGCGGAGCATGAAGTCGGCGCTGGTGGCGCAGATCTGGGCGCAGTCCAGCAGCAGCGCGATGTGCCGCGCCTCGGCGTGCTTGCCGCCCATCTCCAGGCAGTGCTGCACGGTGGCCAGGCAGGTGGCGTGGCAGTGCTGGCACTCATCGATGCAGTCGAGCATCTCGCGGCCGAGGTGCGGCGCGGTCTCGTGAGCCATGGGAACGTCCTCTCGGGAACAGCGGAAGGAAGGGGAGCACGGGCACCAGTGGCGCCCGGTCCGTCTCAGGCATCGGCGGCGTAGACCCCGAGGGCGGCGGCGGCCAGGACGTCGGGCCGGCCGGGGTCGGCGGGCGCCGGCTGCACCACCACCGGCACGCTGGCCTCGAGCACGGCGGCCACCGCGGTCCCCGGCGCCAGCGCCGGCCCGTCAGGCAGGTGCCCGAAGCGGAGGTGCAGGCAGCGCCGCGCGCCCACCATGACCCGGAACGGTCCGGCCGGCTCCTGGTCGGACAGGAAGAGCGTCACCACCAGGAGCGCCGGCTCGTCGGCCGAGTTGAGGACCCAGGCGGCGGGCTCGGCCTCGGTCCCGGCCGTGACGGCCCAGCGCTGTCGCCCGATCGGTCGCCGCATGGATGCCTCCGGGGTGGATGCCGCCGATGTGCAGGGGGAGACGCAGCCCGCCGCATGAAGCCGACAGGCGGTTTCCGTTCAGCGCCGCCCGGTGTCCCAGCGCGAGGCGGGTGCCGGCTCCCGCGTGCGGGCGCGGAGCCGTGCGTCGCTTCGGCGCGTGGCGGTGTACGCCCACGGCGCCGTGAGCATCCCCCAGATCTCTTCCGCCTGCAGCCAGAGCGGGAGCGGCTCCTGCTTCTGGAACCGCCGCACCACGCGGCCCCCCATCCAGCGCAGCCAGGTCCCGGTCGCGTAGCGCGCCACCTGGAACCGGCCGAGGCCGCTGCGGCCGTCCGGCGTGGCCTCGTTCCAGCGCGTCATCAGGTACACGCCGAAGCTCCGGCCGTTGTCGCGGAGCTGGCGCCGGAGCGCGGCGAAGTCGCGGCGGTGGGTGTGCCACACCAGCGCCTCGGGCGCGTAGCGCGCCACGGCGCCTGACGCGAGCACGCGGTAGAACATGTCCAGGTCCCCGCCACCCCGGGCCGGCGTGCCGACGTCGAGCGCCGTGTCGAAGCCGCCCACCTGGTCGAAGATGGCGCGGCGGAACGCCATGTTGGCCCCGGCGCCCAGGTGATGCGCGCCGAGCAGCCAGCCCAGGTCCGCGGGCGAGCGGGCGACGCGGCGCACCGGCACCACGCCCTTGTCCATGCCACCGTACGCGTACTCGAACGCCAGCTGCGCGGCCGTGGTGAGCTCGGCCGGCGCGATGAGCCCGGTGACCAGCTGCGTCTCCGGGTCGGCGAAGGCGGCCGCGAGGCCGAGCAGCCAGCCCGGGTCCACCCGCACGTCGTCGTCGGTGAAGGCGATGATCGCGTGGCGCGCCTCGCGGATGCCGCGGTTCCGCGCCCAGTCGAGGCCGGGCCGCTCCTCGCGCACGTACTGCACGCCGGCGGCCGAGGCCACGCGCCGCGTGGCCGCGCCGCGCGAGGCGTTGTCCACCACGATCACCTCGAAGCGCGGGTAGTCGAGCGCCGCGAGGGAGGCCAGGCAGTGGGCCAGCGACTCCGCCCGGTCCCGGGTGCACACCACCACGCTGATGGGCGGGAGGGCCGCGGGTCGCGGCCGGCGGACCGGCGCCAGCTCCGCCGCCACCACCGCGCTGGTGATGGCGTGCGGCAGCTGCTGCGCCAGCGCGCCGAAGAGGAGCGCCGGCGTCACCACCGGCGGCGGGAACTCGAGGGTCAGCCAGCCGAGGGGCCGCCCCTCCCGCCGCACCAGGCAGCGGAGGGCGCGGAAGCCGCCGCAGCCGGTGAGGAGCGGCAGCGGCTCGGTGAGCTCCAGGGCCAGCACCCGCACCGGGGGCCCGAGCTGGTGCAGCCTGGCCGCCACGCGTCAGTCCCGCGCCCCGGCGCCGAGCGCCAGCGCCACCATGAGCCGCGGGGCGAGCGGTCCCGCCAGCTCCATCCGGAGGTGCCGGCCCCGGAGCCGCTCGTGCCCGGGCGCCGCCGCGATGTGGCCGAGCGGCAGGGCGCCCCAGCGGAGCTCCGCCCCGTGCGGCCGCGCCGCCTCGAGCGCGAACTCCGCCGCCGGCAGCCCCCGCGCCAGGTCCAGCCGGATGATGCGGGGCGGCGCCACCCGCCGTCGCTCCCGCCAGCGCGCCGCCAATCGCCGCAGTTCCTTCCCCGGCGAGTGCCCACCCAGCTCGAGTGCCACCCCGCGCCAGTACGCCGAGTGGAGCGCCGCTCCCTGCACCTGCCGCCAGGTGCCGCGCGCGCCGAGCCATTCGAGCGAGGGCAGCACCCGCGCCGCCAGGCGCTCGAACCGCTCCGCCAGGCGCGGCGCCCGGAATGCCAGCCGCACCAGCTGCCGCGCCAGTCCCTCCACCGGCTGTGCCAGCCGGAGCGACGGCCAGAGCTCGGGATGCCGCCGGGCAATCGCCACGTCGGCGCGGCCCTCGGCCAGCTTCCGCGCGTGCAGGCCGGCGTGGTTCCGCATCTCGTGGTGCCAGCCGCCGCCCTCGCGGGTGTAAAGGAGCCGCGTGCCGCGGGCCAGCAGCCGGATGCCGAACTCCCAGTCGTCGCGGCAGCTCTCGGGCAGGTCGCAGGCAAAGGTGCCGGTGGCCATGAACAGGCCCTTGGGCAGCGAGAAGACGCCGGTAAAGACGTCCTGGTAGGAGAAGCGATGCCCCGGCCGCGCCATCCGCGCCAGCTGCTCCTCCCACCAGTGCCACACGGCGATGTGCTGGTAGGAGTCGCGCGGGCCGCGGATGGGGATGGGGGCGCCGATCACCGCGGTAGGCTCGTCGGCGTGGCGGGCGTGCAGGTCCAGGTGCGTGGCGAGGAGGGTGGGCAGCGGCTCGATGTCGTCGTCCAGGAACACCAGCACGGCGCCGCGCGCGTGCTCGGCGCCCAGGTTCCGCGCGGCGGCGGCGCCGCGGCCGGGCTGCTGCTCGCACACGCGGACGGGGAACGAGAACGACGCGGCCGCCGCCACCCGCACCGTGTCGTCCGCGCAGCCGTCCGCCACCACCACGGCCTCGAACCGCTCGGCGGGGAGGGTGCCGCGCTCCAGGGCGGCGAGGAGGCGGAGCAGCGAGTCGCACCGGTTGTGGGTGGGGATCACCACGCTCAGCGCCGGCGGCATCACGCCTCCGCCCCCGCCTCGGCGATGGCCCGCTCCGCCCGCGCCATCTCCGTCAGGCGCCGGCGCGAGCGGAAGTACGCCCCCGGCCCCTCGAGGCAGCCCTTGAGCTCGGCCAGGTGGAGCGCCACCGGCGCAGAGCCCGGCACGCCGCGCCAGGCGCGCCAGAGCGCGTGGAGCTGCCAGCGGAGCCAGCCGAGCGCCAGCTGCGGCGCGCCGATCTCGCCCTGGAGCAGGTGGCGGGTGAGCAGGGCGTACACCCCGGTGCCGTAGCCGCGCACCGCGTCCTCGAGCGCCGCCCACTCGCGCCGGTGGCGGTGCCACACCAGCGCGGCCGGCTCGTAGACGATCTGGTACCCGGCCTGGAGGATCCGGAGGAACATGTCGTGATCCCCGCCCGAGCGGGTGGGCGTGCCCGCGTCGAGCGCCTCGTCGAAGGCGCCGATCCGGTCCGCCACCTCGCGCCGCAGCGCCATGTTGACGCCGGCGCCGGCCACCGCCATGCGGAACGGGTTCATGAGCGCGCCCTGGAACGCCATGCGGTCGAAGCCGCGGCCGAAGCCGTTGGTCTTCTCGAACCACACCTGCGCCGGCGTCTCCAGCTCGAGCGGCAGCGTGAGCCCGGTGACGCAGAGCGTGCGCGCGTCGCCGAAGCGCGCGCGGAGCGCGGTGAGCCAGCCGGCGTCCACCGCCGCGTCGTCGTCGGTGAAGGCCACCACCGCGTGGCGCGCCTCGCGCATGGCGCGGTTGCGGGCGCGGTCCAGCCCCGGGCGCGCCTCGCGCACGTAGCGGACGCTCGGGTGCGCGGCCACCACCTGGCGGGTGGCGTCGCCGTGGGAGGCGCTGTCCACCACCAGCACCTCGTGGCCCGTGTCAGGCAGGCGGGCCAGCGCGGCGAGGCAGCGGGCCAGGTCCTCGGGGCGGTCGCGGGTGCAGACGGCCACCGACACCGACGGCAGCGGCCCCGCCGCCTCCTCCTCCGGCGCGCCCAGCCAGCGGCGCAGCTCGCGCCGGGCAATGCGGGGGGCGGCCTCCCGCTCGAGCGCGGTGCGGAGCAGGTCGGCGGGGACCCGCCCCTCGCGCACGGGCAGGACCGCCTGGCCCACGGGGACGCCGTGCCAGCGGAAGAGCACCAGCGCCGAGCCGTAGTGGCGCGGCACCTGCACGGCGGGCGGGAGGGCGCTGGCCTCGAGGTCCACGATGGCCACGGGCCGGTGCCCCACCCGGCCCGGCACCATGGGGCTGCTCGGCGCCGCGCGGGCCACCTGCTCCACGCCCGGCCGGCGGAGGACGGGACCGAGCTTCCGGGTGGCGGGCGTGGTCATGGGGCATGCCCCGCCGTGGAGCTGCCGGACAGCAGGCGGGCGCGGGGCTGCATCTGCACCAGCCCCTCGAACGGCGGCCCGCCCCGCACCTCCACGTAGCTCGAGGGCCCGCGCAGCAGCTGCCGCCCGTGCAGCCGGTCCCACACCGCCGTCTCCACCAGGTAGATGCCGCGGGCCACGTTCATCTGCAGCTCCACCTGCAGCGCGAACTCGCCCCCCTCGGGCAGGGGGAGGCCGAGCTGGGTGGTGCCGGTCTCGAACACCGTCTCCCCCGTCTGCGCCAGGCGCACCCGCACCCGGACCGAGAGCCGGTCGGCCGCCGGACCGCCGTCGGTGACGCCCGTCAGTTCCACGCCGAGCCGCTGCCCCGACTCCACCGCGGCGCGCCCCAGGTGGATGCCCAGGATCCGCACCGGGCTGTCCCCGCTCCCCTGCCCGTGCGCCGCCGTGACGCCGTGGAGGTAGGCGGTGATGCACTCCTGCGGCGTCCCGGCCAGCGCCACCTGTCCCTGGTCGAGGAGCAGCGCGCGGGTGCAGAGGGTGGTGATGGCGTCGAGCTGGTGGGACACCACCACCACGGGGATGTCCTGCTGCACCAGCTCGGTGATGCGGCCGAATGCCTTCTCCTGGAACCCGGCGTCGCCCACGGCGAGGACCTCGTCGATGAGCAGCACCTCGGGCTCGAGGTGCGCCGCGATGGCGAAGCCCAGGCGCGCGTGCATGCCGCTCGAGTAGCGCTTCACCGGGGTCTCGAGGAAGGGGGCCAGGCCCGAGAAGGCCACGATCTCGTCGAACTTCCCCGTGATCTCCCGCCGCGGCATGCCCATGATGGTGCCCTGGAGGTAGATGTTCTCGCGGCCGGTGAGGTCGGGATGGAAGCCGGCCGCCACCTCGATGAGGGCGCCCACCCGCCCCCGCACCGTGCAGCGCCCCGCCGTGGGGCGCATGATGCCGCAGAGCAGCTTGAGCGCCGTGCTCTTCCCCGCCCCGTTGGGCCCGATGAGGCCGAGGGCCTGCCCCGGCTGCACGGTGAACGAGAGGTCCTGCAGCGCCCAGAACTCGCCCCGGTGGAGGCCGGCGTCGGGGTCGGGGCGGCGGAGCGCGCGGCGCACCAGCGCCGGGATCGCGTCCCGGAGCCGCCCATGGCCCTCGCCGTAGCGGAACTTCTTCCACACCCGCTCCAGCTCGATCAGCCCGCTCACACGTACTCCGCGAAGGAGAATTCCACCCGCCGGAAGAGGAGCGCCCCGAAGAACGCCAGCCCCACCGCCCACAGCGCCGCGTACCCCAGGTACGCCGGGCTCCACAGCACCGTCCCCTCGGCGTTGATGAGGGGCACCAGCAGCGGGTGCCCGTCCACGATGGCCAGCCGGAGCCCCTCGAAGACCGGCCCGAGGGGGTTGAGGAGCAGGAACCGCGTGCCCCGCGGCCCGAACGCCCCCGCGTCGAAGAACACCGGCGTGAAGAAGATCCCGAAGCTCGTCACCAGCTGGATCACGTGCTTGGCGTCGCGATAGAAGACGTTGCCCGCCGCCGCGATCAGCGTGACCCCGCTGGTGAACAGCACCAGCAGGGTGAGCAGCACCGGCACCCACACGAGCGTGCGGTGGACGCCGATGTGGGCCAGGGGGAGCACCACCAGCAGGGCCGCCGCGCCGATGGCGGTGTCCACCATCTGGGTGGTGACGGCCGAGAGGGGGAGGATGGCCCGGGGGAAGTACACCTTGGTGACGAGCGGCAGGTTGGCGGTGAGGCTCAGCGTCCCGAACGAGATGGCCCCCGTGAAGAACGACCACGCCACCGCCTTGATGGCGATCCCCGCCAGCTCCGGCGCCCGGATCGGCGCCCCCGCCAGGTAGCTCATGCCGAAGCGGATCATCCAGCCGGAGAGCGCCACCACGAGCGGGGTCAGCACCGCCCAGAGGACGCCCATCGCGGCCTGGGTGTAGCGGATCCGGAGGTCGCGCTTGGTCAGCTCCACGAGGAGCTCGTGGTGGCGCGCGAGGTCCCGCATCGAGGCCCAGAGGTCCTGCAGCGCGGGCGGCCGCGCGGGGCGGGGCGCCACCGGGGCCCCCGAGGTGGGCGACCGGGACTCGGGCACGTCGAGGGCGGCGGGCGTCATGGCATGAGAGACGCGCACGCGCGGCCATGGGCCCACCGCCCGTGGCGCCCCGCCCCCGTCCCGCCGTCCCTAGGCTCTGGGCCCGCATGGGCGCCACCGACCGGGAGGCAGGGTGCACGCACGCAGGGACTGGATCGACGCCACCGCCGCGGCGGTGGTGGAGGAGCGCACCACCGTGCGCGACGACGCCGTGCTCGACCGCGGCGGCCGCCGCCGCTACCTGGGGCTCACGGCGCTGGTGGCCCTCGGGGTCATGCTGTTTGCCTACCAATGGGCCACCCTCCCCGGCCAGGGCGACCACGCGCCCCTCTACGCCATCGCCACGCTGGTGCTGGGCTACGAGGTGCTGGTGTGGGCCCTGCGCTGGACCCCCCTCTGGCGCATGCGCCGCCCGGTGCCGCTCGCCGCCGGGGCGGGGCTCCGGGTGGCGGCCGTCACCACCATCGTGCCGGGCGCCGAGCCGCTCGCCATGCTGGAGCGGACGCTCACCGCGCTCGTGGCCCTCCGCACCCCGCACGACACCTGGGTGCTCGACGAGGGGGACGACCCCGCCGTCCGCGCCCTCTGCGCCCGCCTGGGCGTCCGCCACTTCTCCCGGCGCCACCGCCCGGAGTACCAGGCCGCCGGCGGGCGGTTCGCGGCGCGGTCCAAGCACGGCAACTACAATGCCTGGCTGGCCGAGGAGGGGTTCCGGGAGTACGACGTGCTGGCGGCCTTCGACAGCGACCAGGTCCCCGAGCCCGGCTACCTGGAGCGGACCCTGGGCTACTTCCAGGACCCCGGCGTGGGCTACGTGCAGGCCGCGCAGGTGTACTACAACCAGCCCGCCAGCTTCATTGCCCGCGGGGCAGCCGAGGAGACCTACGCCTACTACTCCACCCACCAGATGGCGAGCTACGCGCTGGGTCATCCCATCGTGGTGGGGAGCCACGGCTGCCACCGCCTCGCGGCGCTCGACCACGCCTCGCCCGGCGGCTTCCCCGACCACGACGCCGAGGACCTGCTGCTCACCATGCGCTACCGCGGCGCCGGCTGGCGCGGCGTCTACGTCCCCGAGATCCTGGCGCTCGGCACCACGCCGGTGGACTGGCGCGCCTACCTGGTGCAGCAGACCCGCTGGGCGCGGTCGGTGCTGGACCTGAAGCGCGAGGCCGTGGCCCGGCTCCGGCGCGGGCTGCCGGTGACCGACGGCGTCCTCTCGCTGCTCCACGGCGCGCACTTCCTGCGGCCGCTCCTCTGGCTGGTCCTCTTCCCCACCCTCCTCGGCATGCTCGCCGCCAACGCCGCCCCCGCGTTCCTCGGTGCGGAGGGCCTGCTGCTGGTGCTGGGGCTGTACCTGCTGCTGCACGCGGCGGAGCGGTTCCGGTTTGCGTACTTCCTGGACCGGCGGCACGAGGGCGGCTGGCACTGGCGCGCCGGCCTGCTGCAGTACGCCAAGTGGCCCCACTTCACCGGCGCGCTGCTCGACGTGCTGCGCGGCCGCTCGCGGCCCTATGCGCTGACGCCCAAGACGTCGGGGGGCGTGGGCCACTTCGTGCTCCTCCCGCTCCATCTCTGGCTGGCGGCGGCCATCGGCGGCGCCTGGCTGGTGGGCACCATCCGCCATGGCCGCCTGGCGCCGGCGCTCACGGTCACGGCGGCGGTGGTGGCGGGAGTCTCGCTGGTGCTGGCGTGGACGGAGACCTGGACCTACCCGGCGCCGTTCGACCCGGCGCTCCTCGAGCGGCGGCGGGCGGAGATTGGCGGGGGGGCATTGGAGGTGGGGTGAGGCATGGTGCGCGGGGATTCACCGCAGAGGCGCGGAGACGCAGAGGGCCGCAGAGGACCTGCGCTCGGAGCGGAGAGTCCACCGCAAGGGGAGTGCAGTGAGTTGAGGGTGGTCTGGCAGCACAGTCCGGGACTGCTGTCGAACCCGAACCGACACCCACCAAGACACAGTGGGCTCACCTTACAGTGAGCCCACCATCCTCGAGCAGTTCCTCTGCGGCCCTCTGCGTCTCCGCGCCTCTGCGGTAAACCCCTGCGCACCACGCCCTCACCACTGCCCCCCGAGAAACGCCGAGATGCGCCCGCACGCCCGGGCCTCGGCGCCGGCGGGCTGGCGGGCCAGCAGGAGGGCCTCGTCGCCGGCGGTGGCGAGGACGCGGAATTCGTCGCACGCCGGGAGGAGGTCGCGGGCGATGGCGCGCTGGTCGGCGTGCACCCGGCTCAGCAGGATGTGGCTCACGCCGAGCTGGTCGAGGTGGGGGAGCAGCGCGTCGGGGGTGAGTGCGGCGGCGTAGAGTTCGTGCACCGTGCGGCGGCCCGTGAGCAGCGTCAGCGTCGCGGCCTTGGGCGTGAGCAGGATGGCGTCGGCGGGGAGCGTGGTGGCCACCACGCCGGTCATGGCGTAGAAGGCCCGCTGCCGCTCGGTGAAGCAGCCGGCGGAGGCGTAGGGCTCGGCGCGGTCGCAGCGCTGGAGCGTGGCGTCGCGCGCCCGGAGGGTGGCCGCGCTGGAGATCAGGAGCAACGCCACCAGCGGCAGCGCCGCCCGCCAGCGCTCGCCCCGGCGCCAGAGCCGGGGGAGCTGGGCCAGGCCGAGCAGCAGGACCAGCACCAGGAAGGGGAGCACCGGCACCAGGAAGCGGCCCAGCGCATAGGGCCAGACCAGCAGCACGGCGGCGTAGCCCGTCAGGTACACGAGCGCGGGCCCGGAGCGCACGGCCACCAGCGCCAGGCCCACCGCACCCGCCACGGTGACGAGGAGCGCTGCGGCGAGGTTGTCGAGGCGGGTGCCGGGCACCGCCGGCCAGGCGAGGAGCGTGGGGATCCGCCGCACGATGAACGCCGGCACGTGGTGCCGCACCCGCGCCCCGATGCGTGCCAGCAGGCTCCGCGAGCGCGC
>JBGAOL010000108.1:0-10896 GCA_044221825.1 Gemmatimonadales bacterium | reverse complement strand
CGTACGTAGCGGCCGGATGTATCCGGCCGCTACAGACGTTCGGGCTGCGGGGATACTGCGTGGTGGGCTGGGAGGTTGAGGCGCGGGGCTAGGGGCGCTTCGTCAGCTCGGCGTACCAGTTGAGCACCAGCTCGATCCGGGTGATGGCCGGCTGCTGGGCCAGCGGCTGGATGCGGAGGAAGCGGCTGGCGTCGGGGGTGACGCCGTAGCTGGTGTTGCTGGTGACGCTGACGAGGTAGCGCCCCGTGTGGAGCGTGCGAGGCGTCCCGGCGGTAAAGGTGGCGCCGGGCGCCACGGTGACGCCCATCAGGCGGTCGCCCGCCTGGTAGAAGAGCTCCCGGCCGTTCCGGGACCAGAGCGGCTCGGTGCCGCCGTCGGTGGAGACCAGCCGGCGCTCCCCGTCTCCCGACATTGGCGCCACGAAGATCTCCGGGCGGGACGCCACGACGGCGTGGTAGGCCACCCAGCGTCCGTCCGGGGAGAGGTGGCCGTCGAGGCCGGCGATCCCGCGGGGGAAGAGGCGCACCGGGGTGCGGTCGCCGTCGAGCTGCAGGCGCCAGATGCCGGCGCCGCCTTCCTCGTCGTCGCCGGTCTGGTTGAAGAGGAGCATCCGGCCGTCGGCGGAAATGGAGGTCGAGGGACTGGATCCGGCCCGGCGCCGTGGTCAGGCGTTCCTCCGTGCCCGAGCCGTCCACCGGGATCCAGTAGAGGTTGCGGGTGCCCGCGCGGGTGCCGCGGTAGATCACGCGCTTGCCGTCCGGCGTCCAGAGTGGCGCCTGGCTGCTCCCCGTGCCGGTATTGAGTGGCGTCATGGTGCCGCGCGCAAAGTCGTAGATCCAGATGCGGATGACGCCCTCGCGGATCTGCAGCGCGGCCCGGCTGCCGTCGGGCGAGATGACCACGTTCTCGTAGATCCGGCTCGCGAGCGGGAGGGGCGTCACCGTGCCCGCCCGATCGATCCACACCACGCGATGCACGGTGAGCGAGTCGCCGCCGCCCACGTAGGCCAGGGTGCCGTCGCGTGAGAGCACGTAGTTGCCGGACCCCTCGTTGCCGATGTCGTTGAAGGGCGCGCTCGGCGGTCGCCACCGGCACGGCGGTGCCGAGGTCGTGCTGGCCTGGCTTCCAGGGCACGGTGAGCAACCGGCCACGATTGACGTAGAGCAGGCGGCCGGGCGTGGCCGCGTACGACAGGCGCCGCCTTACCCAGGATGTGGTGGTCGCGGCGCCGAGCTCCTGCACGGCGATCTGATGCTCCTCGTCGCCCGGGCCGGTCCAGATGGAGAAGAGGAGCGAGCTCGACCCCGCGGCGAGCTGGGGCCAGCGGTGACTCACCTCGCCGGCGACCGTGTCGAGCTGGGTGACCTGGGTGGCGGTGCCGGCCTCCGGCACACGCCAGATGCCGCTGGAGTTGTTGGGCGCGAAGTAGATGAAGCCGTCGTGGCCCCAGCCGCCGCCGCGGTGGAAGGGCGCCGCGGCGAGCTCCTGGAGCCCGGTGCCGGTGACGCTGACCTTCCGAAGCTTTCCGGCCGAGAAAAGGCCACCCACTCCCCATCGGGGGAGAAGAACGGCCCGGCGCCGCCCTCGGTGCCCTCGAGCACGCGCCCGTCGGGTTCATCCAGCGCGCGGAGGTACAGCCGGGTCTTGCCGTACTGCTGCATCACGTAGGCCAGCCGCGTCCCGTCCGGCGAGATGGCGAGCGGGCGCAGGTAGGCGGACCCCATCTCGTGGCCGTCGGGCAGGGCGACGCTGACGTGCACCGGCCTCGCCCCGGCCGCGCCGCCGGCGGAGAGCCAGCGCGTGAGGCCGAAGGTGACGGCCGCAATGGTGAGCGCGCCGAGCGCCAGCGCCCACACGGAGGGCGGTGCCGCGGCGCGCGTGGGCGGCGGGGCCGCGCCGGGTGGGAGCGCGGCCGGTGGCGCTGCCGTCGAGCGCGGCGGCGAAGGCCGCGGCCGAGGGGAAGCGGTCGGCGGGGAGCTTCTCGAGGGCGGTGAGCACGGCGTCCTCGACGGCCGGCGGCACGGAGCGCCGCTGCAGGGTGAGGCTCCGCGGCTCCTCGGTCATGACGCGAGCCACGATGGCCTGCGCGCTCGGGCCGGTGAAGGGGGGCTCCCCGGTGAGCATCTCGTACAGCACGCATCCCAGGGCGTAGATGTCGGAGCGCGCGGTGATGTCGCGCTCGCCCATGGCCTGCTCGGGCGACATGTAGTGCGGCGTGCCGAGGGACATGCCGGTCTCGGTCATCCGGGTGGCGCCATCGGAGCGGGAGGCGGCCAGCGCGATGCCGAAGTCGGCCACGAGGGCGTGGCCGCCGTGGAGCAGGATGTTCTCGGGCTTGATGTCGCGGTGGACGACGCCGTGGCCGTGGGCGTACTCGAGGGCGTCGGCTACCTCGCGGGCCAGGCGGAGGGCCTCGTCCACGGGGAGCTGGCGCTCGCGGGTGAGGCGGCCGCGGAGGGTCTCGCCCTCCACGTAGGGCATCACGTAGTACACCAGGTCCGCGCCGCCCGCACCGCCGGTCCGTCCCGACTCGAACAGCGCCAGGATGTGCGGGTGCTGGAGGTTGGCGGTGACCTTGATCTCGGCCAGGAAGCGCTCGGCCCCGATCATGGCGGCGAGCTCGGGGCGGAGGACCTTCAACGCCACGCGGCGGTCGTGGCGGAGGTCGTGGGCCAGGTAGACGGTGGCCATGCCGCCGGCGCCCAGTTCCCGCTCGATGCGGTAGCGGTCGGCGAGGGCGGTGGTGAGCAGGTCGCGAGTGGGAGGCATGTGGGGTGGGAGGAAAGTACTGGTCAGGCGGGGGCCGGGTAAGGGATGGTGGGGAAGGGCGCGGCCCCCGGCGCGGTTCCCGCCTCGCTCGCTTGCGCCCGGCGGATACCATGGACAGCTTGGGCAGCAGCTTCAGGGCCGTCGGCCCGATCCCGGCCTTCAACCGAGTCCCTCGTCATGCCTCCTGTGCTTGCCCGCTGCCGCCTGCTCCTGGCCCTCCTGCTCACCCCGCTCGCCCTCGCGGCGCAGCGGCCGGTCAAGGTGTTCATCTCGGTGGACATGGAGGGCATCGCCGGCGTCGTCACCGCCGACCAGCTCAATCCCGCCGGCTTCGAGTACGAGCGCTTCCGCGGCTTCATGACGTCGGAGCTGCTGGCGGCCATCGATGGGGCGCGCGCGGCCGGCGCCACGGCCATCGTGGTGGCGGACGCGCACGGGAATGGCGAGAACATCCTCATCGAGCGGTTGCCGGACGACGTGATGATCGTTCGCTCCTGGCCCCGGCCGCTCGGCATGATGCAGGGCATTGATTCCAGCTTTGCCGCCGCGGTGTTCATCGGCTACCATGCCGCCACCACCACGCCGGCCGGCGTCCGCGCCCACACCTTCTCGAGTGCCACCCTGGCCTCCGTCAGCCTCAATGGGACGCCGATCCCGGAGGCGGTGATGGGCGCGGCCATCGCGGGGTACTACGGCGTCCCCGTGGTGGCCATCTCCGGCGACAACATCGCCGTGAACGAGGCCCAGGCGATGATCGGCCCCATGCAGGGTGCCATCGTCAAGCAGGCGATCAGCTTCCACTCCGCCATGACCATGACGCCGGCAGCCGCGCAGGCGCTGATCCGGGAGCGGGTGCAGGCGGGCGTGGCCCGGCGGGCGTCGCTCCGGCCGTTCACGGTTACCACGCCGGTGCAGCTCGACGTGACGTTCAAGAACTACCGGCCGAGTGAGGTGCTGAGTTACCTGTCGATCGTGAAGCGGACGGGGTCGCACTCGATCCGGTTCACGGGGCGGGACATCGTGGAGGTGTCGAAGTTCCTGGAGTTCATGGGGGACTACCAGGCGGACCTGGCGCCGTAGCACTCGGCTCAGGTCCGGGGCAGGGCCCGTCAGCGCGCGCCTCGGGCTGGAACGTCCGCCGCGCCGGACCTCCTCGGCTGCAACCAATTCCCTCCGTGCTCCGTCACCACGGCATCCCCTGACCGGAGCGCCTCCCGTGCCTGCCGAGCCCCGTCGCCTGACCCAAGCCATGCATTTCCTGCGCGTGGCCGTGGCCGCGCTGCTGTTCATCCATGGGGCTTACCGGGCGGCCATGGGTGGCGTGGCGCCATTCGGGGAGTTCCTGGACGGCAACCACCTTCCTGCCGGGCTGGCCGTGGCGTGGGCCATCACGGTGGTGGAGATCCTCGGGAGCATCGCGCTGGCACTCGGGCGGTGGGTGCGGCCGCTCGCCCTCTGGTTTGCGGCGGAACTGATGGCCGGGATCGCGCTGGTGCACTGGCCCGAGGGGTGGTTCGTGGTGGGCGGGGGGCGGAACGGGATGGAGTACAGCGTGGCGCTGATCGCGATGCTGCTGGCTCAGGCGTGGGCGGGGCCGGCAGCGGGTGGATCCCGGCCCGTGGAGGCCGCCTGATCGTCGCCCGTGCGCGAGGTGTCGGCCTGGGGCCGGGCGTCCTCGCGCTGCCTCGCGCCTCAGGGGGCCGGACGGTATGTTCAGGCCGGGCCGGCGCCCCTTCTCGGCGCGATGGCGGCCGACTGGTAGCCGGCACGTGACCCTTCCCTGGCCTGGAGGCCCTACGATGAGTGGAGCTGGCGGAACGCCGGGCGGCGTCGGCGCCTTCTTCAGCGGCGCGGCGATGGTGGTGGCAGGCGGGTACCTGCTGCTGACCCGGGTCACGGTGACGAGCGGCGGGTGGTACTTCTACGGCGTCAACGCCTTTGGGCTTTCGCTGGTACCGCTGCTCGTCGGGATCGGGTTCCTCTTCTTCAACGGGCGCTCGCCGCTGGGCTGGATCCTCACGGTGGCCGGCACGCTGATCATCGTGACGGGGATCATCTCCAACCTGTCGATATACTTCCGGCCGAGCTCGCTGTTCGACACGCTGCTGATCCTGGGGCTCATCGCGGGCGGGATCGGGCTGGTGGCCCGGTCGCTCCGGAGCGCCGGTCCCGCCGTACGCGAGCCCTGAGGAGGCCGCCATGCATCCCGATACCCGGAAGTACAACGCCGCCCTGGCCCCCGCCGACCGCGCCATCGCCAAGCTCCTGGCCGACGGCATCGAGACGCACCTGCCGGAGGCCGAGAACAAGGTGTGGCACGCCCATCCGGTCTGGTTCCTCGACGGGAACCCCATCGTTGGCTACAGCAAGCTCAAGGACTCGGTGCGGCTCCTCTTCTGGAGCGGACAGGGCTTCAAGACCCCGGGGCTCGTCAAGGAGGGGAGCTTCAAGGCCGCCGAGGCCCGCTACACCTCGGCCGATGAGGTGAAGCCCACCCAGCTCAAGCGCTGGCTGGCGGAGGCGCGCACGGTGCAGTGGGACTACAAGAACATCGTGAAGCGGAAGGGGCGGCTGGAGCGGCTGGTGTAGGGGAGTGTCGGGTTCGGCGTCGGTTTGACGTCTTCGGGGATGGTACCCGTATCTCTCTGATCTTGTCCCTTCCTTCCGGAGGCTCATGCCGCGCCAGATCATCTCCACCCCGAACGCCCCGCGCCCGCCGGCCACCTACAGCCAGGCCACGCGCGCGGCCGGCCTGATCTTCGTGTCGGGCACCTCGCCCGCGGATCCCGTCACCGGCCAGCTCGTGGTCGGCACCATCCAGGAACAGACGCGGCAGTGCCTCACCAACATCTCGGCCATCTTGGCCGCGGCGGGGAGCAGCCTGGACCGGGTGGTGAGCGCCACGGTGATCCTGGCCGAGGAGGACGACTTCGCGGGGATGAACGAGGAGTGGCTGCGGTGGTTCCCGGCTGACCCGCCGGCGCGGCAGGGGGCCAAGCTGCCGGTGCGGGTGCCGGGGCTACGGGTGTCCATTGCGGTGATTGCGGAGGGGTGAAGCCGCGGGCCGTCTTGTCAGGCGGCCCGCTGTTCGCACACTTCCCATGCCTCGCGGCTACGGCGTCCGCGTCATCCGGCTGCCGCAGAACCCGCCACTCCCCGTGTTGGGGCCCTCCTGGTAGACGTATTTCGAGATGGACGTGAAGCCGGCGCCTCCCGCGTCCATGACCCAGCTGAAATCCTCGCGGTAGGTGTTGCCGGGAGGCCCGCCCAGGAAGAAGCCGCGCACCACGAGCGGGTTGCCGGAGACCACCGCCGCGCTGTACGTGTTGACGTCGCCCGAGCCGGGCGGGTCCTCGTCGCTGACGTTGACGGTGCTGCCGGACACCGTGAGGGTGAGCGCCGCCGTCCCCTGTTCGGCGGGCACGCAGCTCCACTCCTCCACGAAGTCGCCCACCCAGGTGCTCATGGCGCTGCCCTGGCCGCAGGGGATGGTGACGTTGGCGTCGGGGATCTGGGTGGTGGTGTTGTCGGCATCCGTGAAGGAGGCGCCGGTGACGCGGGCGGGCTTCCGGTCCTTCTTGAACTCCCAGGTGGAACTGAGCGTCCCGGTGGGGCCGTCCACACTGACGCCGATGTTGCCGTCGAGGCTCGAGGCGCAGGCGTTGGCCACCGACTGGCTGGTGCCCCGCGCCATTTCGATGTGGAGCGGGGCCCCGGGCGCCACGGTGACGGTGGTCGTGTTGCCGGTGATGGCCTCGGTGAAGGTGCCGGTGCCGGAGACCTCGCCACCGGTGGCGCCCAGCACGAAGTCGAGGTCGCCGGCGAGGCTGCCGAGTCCGCCGGCGGTGGTCATGGTGAGGGTCACCGAGCCGGCGAAGCCGTCCCAGGCGGTGGCGGGGTTGCCGTTGAAGGTGGCGGAGCCGCTGAAGCTGGTTTCCTTGCTGCCGTTGCCGTCGCCATCCACGTCCATGGTGAAGACGTAGGAGTTGGGTGGTGCGCCGGGGGTGGGGTCGGGGGTGAACTGGATGTCCGAGGAGCCGGGGGCGCCGGGGTTGAGCGCCACGGGGAAGATGCCGCCGAGGCCGCCCAGGCGGGGCAGGAGGAGGGTGACCCCGTCACGGACGTAGTCGCGCATCTCGCGGGCGTCGTTGGGCAGGGAGTCGCTGTCGGAGCCGGAGCCGCAGGCCGCGAGGAGGACGAGCAGGGTCCAGCGGGCACGGGGGATCACGGTGACCTCCGGAAGCGGGGGATCCTGACGGCGCGAGCATTCGGGGGCGAAGGCGGTGAGGCGGTGAGACGGGGCAGAGGATACGGGCCGGTACCCGCGGCGTCAATGTGTCGTCAGGCGGGCGGGGCGGGGGGAGGCGTCAGGGGCTCGTCAGGCGCCTATGATCCCGCCTGCCCGGCAAGGGCATCGCTTGCCTAATCCCGGTGAGAGGGGCAGGTTATCCCCTCCTCCGCGCCCGACATGCGGGTCGTCGCTGACCCAGACCTCTTCCCGGAATGCCATGCTCCCCTGCCTCCCCGCCTGGCGTGCACTCACCCGCGTCATGGTCACCCCGGCGATTGCCGGAGCGTGCCTTGGCTGCCAGCCGCAGCCCGCACCGAGTCCCGAGGTGCTGGTGCCCGGTACCGACTACGCCTTCGAGGTTCCCAAGGAACTCCCTGCCGGCCTCACGCGGTTCCGCTTCGAGAACCGCGGCAAGGTGCCGCACGAAATGGCGCTGGGTCAGCTCAAGGCGGGCGTGACGGCCGACTCGCTGCTGGCGTTCGCCGCCGCCGGCCACGACCCCGGCGAACTCGCCGATGGGATCGTCGGGATCCTGATCGCGGAACCCGGAACCAGCGCGCTCGGCACCTTGAGCGCTGAGCTGGCACCGGGGCGCACGTACATGATGATCTGCAACTTCCGGGATGCCGACTCGCTGCCGCCTCACATGGTGATGGGGATGCAGGCGAGCTTCGTGGCGAGGTAGGGGAGGGCCGGCCGCGGCCGGGAGAGGCATTCCTTGCGGGGGTGGGGACCGGGCGGTAGGTTGGGCGCCGTTCCTCCCCCCATCCCCTCCCGGAGAACCGCATGCGTACCCTGTCCAGTCTTTGTGTGCTCGCCCTCCTGGCCGCCTGCTCCAAGCCGGAGGCCCAGCCGGCCCAGGACACCACGGCCGCCGCCGCCCCCGCGCCCGCCGCACTCGCCCTCGCCGACGTGGCCGGCAAGTGGAGCATGTCCACGATGTCCGCCACCTCGGACAGCGTGCTCGTCACCTACGAGCTCACCGTCCCGGCCGACGGGTCGGCGCCCACTCTCACCTTCCCGGGCCGACCGCCCATCGCGGCCACCCAGACCTTCTCGGGCGACAGCATCATCACCGCCGTGGGGCCCTACGAGAGCGCGCTCCGCAAGGGCGTGCAGGTGACCACCAACAGCGTCCTCCGCCTGCAGGGGAGCGAACTGGTGGGCACCGGCGTGGCGCACTACTCGGTGAGCGGGCCGGACTCGGTGCTGCAGCTCCGCATGCGCGGCAGCCGCGCGCCCTGACGCGACGCCCACCACCAACGATCCCGGTTGCCCCCTCGCCGTAGGGGCCGACCGTGGTCGGCCCTCCTCAAACCCACCCGGACCAGCGGTACCAAGAGAATCCCGGGATCACGATTGTGACCGGAGTGATGGTGCGGGGGAGAGGAGGGCCGGACCCCGGTCGGCCCCTACGACGTGGGGGGGAGGGGATCGTGGAGGCGATGCTGGACGAGAAGGCGGCAGCCCGCTTCCTGCGTCCTTGCGACCGGTTGCATGCATCCTGCAGCGCCCCCACCTTCCGCGGGACCGCTCCCTCTCCCGGCCTTGATCGTCGCGTGACCGCTTCCCCCTCCGCCTCTGTTTCGCGTCCCGCTCGCCCCTGGGTCTTCACGGCCCTCGGCGCGGTGACCCTCCTCGCCGTGCTGATCGGGTTCGGGCGCACCTACGCCGTGCCGATGGCGGCCGGCAGCTTCACGGCGCCGTTCGTGGTGCACCTGCACGGGGCGCTGGCGCTGGCCTGGATCCTCCTCTTCCTGGCGCAGCCGCTGCTGGTGCGGGCAGGCCGGGTGCGCTGGCACCGGACGGTGGGGCAGGTGGGGCTGCCGGTCGCCGTGGGCGTGGCGGTGACCATGGTGCCCGCAGGCATGGCACAGGTGGCACGCGACGTGGCGGCGGGCGGCGGGGCCACGGCCGTCTCCAGCATCCTGGGCGTGGTGACGTCGGCGCTGATGTTCGTGGCGCTGGTGATGGCGGGGATCGTCACCCGGAGGAACCGCGAGGCACACGCGCGGTGGCTGCTCCTCGCCACGCTGGTGGTGGCATGGCCGGCGTGGTTCCGGTGGCGACACTACTTCCCCGGCGTGCCCCGTCCCGAGATCTGGTTTGCGCTCGTGGCGGCGGACGTGTGGATCGTGGTGGCCATGGTCAGGGACCGGCTGGTGCGCGGGGCGGTGCATCCGGTCCTGGCGTGGGGTGGGGCGGCCGTGATCGTGGAGCATGCCCTCGAGGCGATCGCGTTTGACTCGGCTCCCTGGCGCAGCGTGGCGCAGTGGGTTCACGCGCTGCTCGGCGGCTGATGGGTGCGGATGCCCGGGACCACGTCAACCCAGCACCGCAAGGAGCTCCCATGAACAAGCCCGCCAATGGCTACGAGGAGTTTGCCGCCGACTTCCTGCGCGTCCGCGGCAACACCGCCGACCGCGGCATGGGCGTGGAGCAGGTGCGGGACTGGGCCCGCCGCCTGCCGGAGCGCGCCACGGTGCTCGACCTGGGCTGCGGCTCTGGCCTGCCGCTCACCAAGGTGCTGCTGGAGGAGGGACACGCGGTCTTCGGCGTGGATGCGTCGCCGACGCTGGTGGCGGCGTTCCGGCGGCACCTCCCCGGCGTGCCGGTGGCCTGCGAGCCGGTGGAGACCTCCGCCTTCCACCAGCAGCGGTACGACGGGGTGCTGGCCTGGGGCTTCATCTTCCTGCTCCCGATCGGCACCCAGCTTACCACCCTCCGTCACATCGCCCGCGTTTTGGTGCCGGGCGGCCGACTGCTCTTCACCGCGCCCGCTCCCTGCTGCACCTGGCGAGATGCCCTCACCGGGGAGGAATCCAACTCCCTCGGTGCAGTGACCTACCGGAAGCAACTCGAGGAGTCGGGGGTGATGGTGGTGCGGGAGTACGAGGATGAGGGGGAAAACCACTATTTCGAGGCGATACGCCAGGTGCCGCCCTCTCTGGAAGGGTGAACTCGTAAGGGCCAACCAGAGTCGGCCCTTACGGACACGATGCCCCGAGGACAGCCGTGTCGCGCGGGAAGCCCGCCCCTAGTCCTCGTCCACGACGATGGCCGTGATGCCGCCCGCGGCCGAGCTGTCCATGATGATCACGGTGGCGCGCTTGCCGTCGGCCACGGTGAAGGCGGGATGGGAATAGAGGGTGTCGGTCTGGTCGGCGGGGGAGACGTAGGTGGTCCACTGTCCCGGGTCGCTCTGGAGGTAGGGCGAGGTGGCGCCGTAGGCGAAGGGGAACATGACGCGGACAGGGGTCGGCCAGTCCGGCTGGGTGCGCCAGATGTCGATGGCGGGGGCCAGCGCGGCGGCGTGGATGAAGCGCACCTTGCTCTTGCCGGCGGGGACGAGGGCGCCGGTGTCAGCCAGGATGGACGGGACAATGAGGCTGGCGGAGTCCCGGGCCACCACGAGGAGGGTGTCGTAGTCGTTGGCGGTGAAGGCGCGGGCGACGCCGCTGCCGCCCGCCCCCGGGGGGATCAGCTTGATGACGTGGGCGCCGCGCTGGACACCGCCAAGCCGCGTCACCTGTCCCGGCGCCAGGCCGGCCACGACGATCCCGTCGAGGTCGATGGCCAGGGTGTCGACACTCTGCGAGGCCTGCGCCACCCGCACGGTCACGGTGCCCGCCACCGGCTCCCCGCCGGGGCCGAGGTCGCCGCACGCCGCCGCCACGCCTGCCGCCGCCACCACGCCCACCACTGCCACGATGCGCCGCATGGAGCTGACTCCGCTGGGGACGCCCGCAAGATAACGGGATGCCGCGTCGCCGAGCATGGTAGGGGCCGGCCATGGTCGGCCCTCCTCTCCCGAACACCATGACTCCAGCCTGAAA
>JBGAOL010000107.1:0-12537 GCA_044221825.1 Gemmatimonadales bacterium | reverse complement strand
ACCAGCGATTCCTGGTCGTAGCCGCCGAGGCCGAGCACCGCGGCGGCGCGCACGGCGAGCGGCTGCTCGGTGGTGCAGAGCGCCAGCAGCGCCACCTCCCCGCCGAGGGGGCGGAAGAGGCCCACGGCCAGGGCGGCGCGCTCGCGCACCACGGGATCGGGATCCTCACGGAGCAGCGTGAGCATGCGGCTGGCGGTCTCGCCGTGGCCCTGGCGGACCAGGCCGTCCACCGCGGCGGCGCGCACCTCGCCCGGCGGCGTCCTCGAGCGCGGCGCCAAGGAGGGTGCCGGCCACCGGCTCGGGGGCGCGGCTCAGCACCTGCACGGGCGGCGCGCGCAGGCGGGCCACGTCGCGGCCAGGGTGCTGAGGAGCCGTCGGGTAGGGCAGCAGGGTGCCCAGGGTTTCCACCAGCTTCACGCGCTCGCGCACGCCGGGCAATGAGGGCGCGGCGATCTCGGCGAGCAGTTCACGAGCTGCGCCACCGCGCGCATCAGCGCATCGGCGAACGGCCCCTCGGCGGTCTGGAACGCCTTGAGGAGGCCGGGAAGCGCCTCGGCGTCACCCAGGCGGCCCAGCGCGCGCGCCACGGCGGCGCGCACCTCGGCCTCGGGATCGCCGAGCAGGTCCAGCAGCACCGGCACGGCACCGCTCCAGCCGGCCTCGGCCACGCCGTCGGCGGCGGCGATGCGCACGGCGTGCCCGGGATCGCGGAGCAGGCGGGTGAACTCGCGCTCGGCGGTGGTGGCGTGCACCAGGCCGAGGGCGCGCGCGGCGGCGGCGCGGACGGTGGGCTCGCGGTCGGCGGTGCGGTGCTGGATGACGCCGGCCAGCTCGCTCCCGCCCAGCTCGCCGATGAGCTGGGTGGCGGCGGCGCGCACGTCGTCGTCGGCGTCGCCGAGGAGGTCGAGCGCCACGGGGACGCCCTCCGCCAGGCGGAGGGCGCGGAGCGCCTCGAGGGCGGCGGCGCGCGCCGGCGGGCTGGTGGTGGTGCGGGCGGCTTCCACCAGCTCGGTGACGAGGTCGGCGCGTCCCGCGTCGCGGATGGCGCGGAGCACGGCCAGGCGGACCCGGTCGGAGGGGTGGTGCAGCTGCTCGGCCAGCAGCTCGCGGGCGCCCGCCACGCCGAACTTGGTGAGCATCACCTCGCTGTCGGCGTCGCCCTCGCCGCGCTCGATCTGGCCCACGATGCGCGCCGGCACGCCGAGCCGCTCGAGCGCCACGGCGGCGCGGATGCGGATCTCGGGATCCGGGGTCGTCGAGCGCCACGAGGAGCGGCGCCTCGGCCTTGCCGCCGATCTGCTCCAGCGCCTCGACGCTCCGCATGCGCACCCACCAGGCCGGGTCGCCGAGGGCGCGCACCAGGCGGGCCACCACCTCGGGATCGTCGAACTGCCCGAGCGCGCCCGCGATGCGGCCGCGGACGAACGGCGCGGGATCGGTGAGCAGGTGGTCCAGCAGGTAGGTCACGGCGCGGCGGTCGCCGATCTTGCCGAGGGCGGTGGCGCTCTTGGCGCGGACCTCGTCGTCCACGTCCTTGAGGGTGGCCACGAGCACCGCGAAGGCGCGCGGCGGCTTGATCTCGCCCAGGATGTTGGCGGCCCAGGCGCGCGCGGGGTGGCGGCTCTGCTCCTGCAGGAAGGCGATCATCGGCTCCACTACCGCCTCGCCGTGGCGCACGAGGATGTCGGCGATGCGCGGTGCCAGCCATCCTCCAGCGCCCTTGAGCGCGGTGAGAGTGCTCACCGCGCGCGGGTCGGCGATGCGGGCGAGCGGACGGAGCGGATCTCGCGCACGTCGCCATCTCCGCTCGGGTGGCCTGCACCGTCTCGAGCAGCGCGGGCACCGCCTTGGCGTTGCCACGCGGCCCAGCAGCTCGGCGGCAAGGCGCGCTCGCGCCCTTCGCGCGCGGTGCTCAGGCGGCTGATGCTGGCGGTCCGCCAAGCCCAGGGCTGGCATCGTAGGTGTCGAGGCAGCCAGGCGGGGCAGGTGGTGAGCTCCGGGCCCCTTGCTCCTCGAGCAGCGCCTCGATGGCCTCGGAAGTCGCGCAGGTTCTGCAGCTGGCGCAGCTCGGGCTCGAGCAGCGCCTTCTCGCAGGTGGCAGGAGCCCGCGATGACGTCACGATAGAGCCTTCCCGCCCGCGCCCGCTCCCGCTCCACGCGGGAGAGGTAGGCGGAGTCGCGAGCAGAACAGCACGGCCAGGATGCCGATGCCCACCACGGCTACGGCGAAGATCAGGATGACCTGGAGCAGCGTCACGCCATTGCCCCGAGCCACTCCAGCGTACCGAGCAGGGCGTGGATGTCCACCGGCTTGTGCATGAAGGCGTCGGCGCCGGCTTCCGTGCCCAGGGCGTCGGTCGCGGTCTTTCGAGGTCAGATGATGATGGGCGTCGCACGTAGCGCTCTGGCGGAGCTTTCGACAGGTCTGGAAACCGTTCGGCGTCGGCATCATCACGTCGAGCACGATCGCCCCCAGGCCGTTCCGCCTCGGCCGCGACTTCAGCCTCCCGTCCGGAGCGGTGATGTGCCGCCAGCCGGCAGCCCAGCGCCGGCTCCGTAGGCGGCGCTGGTCCAATCGTCTTCAACCACCAGGACGAATCGTCCCATGGGAGCCCGTCGTGGGCAGGGGTCGCCTGGGCCGTCGTGCACAGCGTTGCCGCGTCCGCCGACAGAAGGCGACGGCCGACGAACCCGGCCACCGTGGTGCTGCTCCCAGCCGCCGGCCACGCCGCCGTCACGGGCGCGCGTCGTCCATGCGACGGCGGGTCTGGCGGTGCCGACGGCGGCCTCCAGGGCCTTGTAGACGGCCGATCCAGTACAGTATCGGCCAGGTCCGCATCACGCTCGATGGCCACGTCAGGCGGCATCTTTTCCTGGTAGGGGCGGCTGGTGGTCAGCGCGTCGTAGATCTCGGCCGCGCCCAGGATGCGGGCGCCGAGGGGATGCCCTCGTGGTTGAGGCGGTCGTGCAGCTCCCACGTCCCAGCTCGTGGTGGCTTCGCAGCGAACGTGTGTCAGCTTGCGGGGAGAGGGCGAGGATCTGCGAGAGCCGATCACCACGTGCTGTTTCACCTGCTCGTACTTCTTCGGTGGTGAGCGGGCCTTCCTTGGCGAGGATCTCCTCGCGATGCCGATCTTGCCGATGTCGTGCAGCGACACCATGCGGATCGGGTCCACCTGCTCGTCCGTCAGCTTCATCTCCCGAGGCGATCATGGCGCCGAGGTCGATACCGCGGCGGGGGAGGGCCGCGGCGAACGGGTCCTTGGCCTCGAGCGCGTTGACCAGCGCCTCGAGCGCGGCCACCGAGAGCCGCTCCAGCTTGGCCCGCTCGCGCCCGGAGCTGGCGGCGCAGACGGCCACCTCTTCCTTGAGCCACTGGTTGAGGTTGGCCTGCTCGATCAGGGTGTCCCCGTGCCGGATGGTTGCGCGCACGATGGCCTCGAGCCAGGTCGGAGAGGTCGATGGGCTTGGCGAGGTAGTTCATGGCGCCGCCGCACGGCGAGCGCGGCGTGGTGGTCGTTGACCGCCGTGGCGATCAGGATGGCGATGGACGGGCTCCAGCTCCACGATCGCCGACACGGTCGATGCCGCTCCGCCCCAGGCGCATACGGACGTCGAGCAGCACCACGAGATCTTCTGGCGCTGCAGCCTGAACGGCCTCGATCACCGGACTGACGTGACGACATCGGCAGCCCTGCTGGGTCAGGAACTTCTTGAGCATTCCGGATCAGCTCTTCGTCGTCGGCAACCGGGAATGCTGACCGCATCGACACGGCCACTGGGGCTCCGGGGCGGGGACGGGGGCTGGGTTGAGAGCGTCTGCGGTCATCCCGACGACAAGGGCGGCGTTCCCAATTCGTCGAAGGCGGGCCCCAAAGCCGGCGAAGCGTTTGAGATGCCGGGCCGCGCTCCTACCTGGAAAAGCGGCCCTGGGGCGCGATCCATCAGGCTCGGTCAAGCCGACGGACTTCACGCCTGGACCGGGTGAGATGATCGCCTCCGTGCCGCTTGAGAAGCGCGGACGGCGTCCCGCCCCGCATCCTGCGTAGTCCACGGTCACGCGTTGGCGTACATGCCGGACGAAAGTGTCGTGCGCTCGGCGCTCGATGCCGCGGCTGTACTGCTGCGTGGCCAGTCAGGCGCGGTGCTCGAGGGCGTAGACGATGGACGCCTTGAGGTCGCGGCCACCAGGCCACGATCGTGGGCCTGAGGTCCCGGCGCACCACGTTGCCGCCGAGGGGGAGGGGCAGGCGGGTCTCGCTGAACCACCAGGCGCCGAGGTCGGCCCAGAGGTGGAGGCCCCGGTCGCCGAAGGTGAGCTGGCCCTCGTGGATGAGGAGGCCGATGTCCACGTCGCCCCGCTCCACCGCATCCTCGATCTGGTCGAACGGCACCACCACCTCGACGAAGTCGGGCTGGAAGAGCTTGAGGGCGAGGTAGGCGGTGGTGAGCTTGCCGGGCACGGCGATCTTCTTGCCCTTGCAGGCGGCGCGGATGGCGGCGTAGGACGGCGGCGCCGCGGGCGCGGCCGTCCGGCAGACCAGCCGGGGGCCGTACTGGTCGCCCATGGAGCTGCCGGAGTTGAGCAGGGCGTACTTGTCGGCCAGGTAGGCGTAGGCGTGGATCGAGACGGCAGTGACTCGAGCTCGCCCTTGAGGGCGCGGCGGTTGAGCGACTCGATGTCGCCTAGCTCGTGCTCGTAGCGCAGGTCGCCGGTGTCGATCTTGCCGGCCGAGAGCGCGTAGAACATGAACGCGTCATCGGAGTCCGGCGAGTGGGCCACGTGGATGGTGCGGGGCATGGGTCCGATCCTACTGCTGGGCGAACTGCTTCTTGAGCTCGGCCAGCATCTCAGGGTGCTTGTCGTACTCGGGGCGCTTCATGAGGATCTCGGCGTCGTAGGCGTCGAGGAACGCCTTGCGGGCCTTGTCGAATCCGGGGGCGGTCCTGCCTGGCCTGCGCCACGTCGGCGCGGAGCAGGCTGGCGAAGAGGTGCTTCGCGCCCTGGCGGCGATGGTGTCGGCCAGGGCGAGGGCGCCGGTGAAGTCGCCGATGCGGATGTCGAGGAGCCGGCGTGGTAGCGCAGGTCATTGTCCACCGACGGGAGCATCTGGTACGCCTGCACGGCCATCGGCGCGAAGCGCTGGACGGTGGCGGTGTCGCCCTGCTCGTCGGCGGTCATGACCCGGTCGTGGAGGCGGATGAAGCGCTCCTCGGGGGTCATCTGGGAGATGTCGGGCGGCGTGCCCCCGCCGCCGCCCCGCCCCCGGCGAAGGGCGCGGCGTTGGCCATGTCGGGCGGCGCGGGCTCGGGGCGCGAGGCGCGGAGCACGAAGAAGAAGATCGCGCCCACGCTCACCAGGACCATGGCCCAGGCGACGATCCAGGGGGTGTGGCTGGCGCCGCTGCCGGAGATGGCGCGACCACAGCGATGACAGAACTTGGCGCCCTCGGAGAGCGGCGCGCGGCAGGCCGGACAGGCGGCAGGGGAGGGAGTCGACATCGGGCGGGGAATCTAATCCGTCGGCGGCGGCTTGTCGTCCCGTGCGGGGCTGGTTAGCGTCCAAGGTCCCTCGCGGAGGTCCCATGGCCCAGCCCCAGCAGCCCCCGCCAGCACCCGTCCCCGACGCGCCGGCCGCGCGCCACCTCGGCGACCTGGTCCGGAGCGAGACCCGCTGGAGCGTGTACCTCGAGACCCGGGTGGCCGGGTCGCTGGCCCACGGCCGGCTCCATTTCGTGGACGGGTCGCGCACCCGGACCACGGGCTGGATCTTCCGCGAGTGGTCGGAGCACGACATCGCCCAGCGGTTCAACGAGTTCGGCGCCGTCGAGCTCCTGAAGATCCTCGAGAGCTCGGAATATCCCGCCGCGCGCCCTCTTATTGTGATCCGCATCGAAGGCGCGGCGCCGCGCCCCACCAGAACGCACCGCACGACGCCGGGTGGGGACGTTCCGGATTCCCGAACGAACGTTTCTTCACGAATAGAACGGCGCGGCCCAGGCGGCCGCGCCTACGATGCGGAAGGATGATCGGGGGGCCGTCGCCAACCGGCGCTTCCGTCTCCGTTCCGGGATCCCGCCATGACGAACCGTCCCCCCGTCGACGCCCTTCCCCGCCACCTGACCGGCGCCGGCAAGGCCGAGATCCTGAAGCTGCTGGCCGAGTTCCAGGTGGACTTCCTGCGGCTGCAGTTCACCGACATCCTCGGCATCAACAAGAACGTCGAGGTGCCGAAGAGCCAGTACGCCAAGGCGCTCGACGGCGAGATCATGTTCGACGGCTCGTCGATCGAGGGCTTCGTCCGCATCGAGGAGAGCGACATGCTCCTGGTGCCGGACCTGGCCACCTTCCGCGTCCTGCCCATGGACGACGAGGGGGGGCGGGTGGCGCGGCTCCTCTGCGACATCTACACCCCCGAGCACCAGCCCTTTGCCGGCTGCCCGCGGCTCACGCTCAAGCGGCAGATCGCGCGCGCCGAGGCCATGGGCTACCAGATGATGGCGGGCTGCGAGGTGGAGTTCTTCCTGTTCGAGAAGGACGCGCAGGGGAACCCCACGCTCACCACCCACGACGCCGGCAGCTACTTCGACCTCACCCCGGTGGACAAGGGCGAGGAACTGCGCCGGCTCATCGTGAAGGACCTCGAGCTGATGGGCTTCGAGGTGGAGGCGGCCCACCACGAGGTGGCGCCGGGCCAGCACGAGGTGGACTTCCGCTACGCCGACGCGCTCACCACCGCCGACAACATCGCCACCTTCCGCTTCGTGGTGCGCTCGCTGGCCAACCGGCACGGCTTCCTCGCCAGCTTCATGCCGAAGCCGATCATGGGCCAGGCGGGGAGCGGCATGCACACGCACCAGTCGCTCTTCCGCGGCAAGGACAACGCCTTCTACGACCCGAAGACGGAGCACCAGCTCTCGGCCACGGCGCTGTCGTACGTGGAGGGGCTGCTGCAGCACGCGCGCGGCTTCTGCGCCATCACCAACCCGCTCATCAACAGCTACAAGCGGCTGGTGCCGGGCTACGAGGCGCCGGTGAACGTGGCGTGGAGCATGCGGAACCGCTCCCCGCTGGTGCGCATCCCCGAGCGGCGGGAGGAGGGCACCCGCTGCGAGCTCCGCATGCCGGACCCCTCGGCCAACCCCTACCTCTCGCTCACGGTGCAGCTGGCGGCGGGGCTCGACGGCGTGGAGCAGAAGCTCGAGTGCCGCGAGCCGGTGAACCGGAACATCTTCCGCATGAGCTACCGCGACCGCCGCAAGTACCAGATCGACGAGCTCCCGCGCGACCTGCACGAGGCGCTCGACCGCTTCGAGAAGGACGACGTGGTGAAGGCCGCCCTCGGCGAGCACCTCACCGAGCGCTTCCTCGAGGCCAAGCGGGAGGAGGTCGAGGCCTTCAACCGCGAGGTCACGGAGTGGGAGCGGAAGAGCTACCCGGACGGTATTGAGGCGGTGCGGGGCTGGCGGGGGCGTCACCGCAGTTGGCGCGGGTGTGACTCAACGCGGAGACGCGGAGGGCCGCAGAGGAACTGCGCGAGGATGGTGGGCTCACCGCAAGGTGAGCCCACGATGTTTTTGTGGGTGTTGGTTGGGGTTCGGCAGCGCCTCCCACCCGTGCGGCCAGGCCACCCTAACGTCACCGCACTCACCCTGAGAGGTTCTGCCCACTCCGAGCGCAGGTCCTCTGCGGCCCTCCGCGTCTCCGCGCCTCTGCGGTGAATCGTCTCGACCCCCGCCCTACGACGTCGCCTGCGTGAGCGTCACGCCGCAGTCGGCGCAGCGGGTGTGGCCGGGGCGGTAGGTGGCGGCGCAGCGGGGGCAGTAGGGCTCGCCGAGGCCGGTGCCGGGAGGGAGGGCGCAGGTGTGGCGGAGCCAGTCGCCGGGGGGGACGAGGGCGGCGAGTTCGGGGTCGGGGGATGCGGACTGCAGGGCGTCGTAGAGCTGGGGGCGGAGCCAGCGCGTGAAGCTGGCCGGTGACGCGAGCAGCTGTGCCGCACGGCGCGGGGCCACGCCCGCGAGCGCCACCTCCAGCAGCACCTCGGCGGCGCGCGGGGCGGCAAAGGGGGAGAGGCTGCCGAACGCCCGGCCCCAGGCGCGGCGGGCGGGAAGGCCCAGCGCGGTGAGCCCCCACGCCAGCACCACGGTGGTCAGCAGGGAGAGCAGCACCACGAGGCCCACCATCCCCAGGGTGCCGAGGAGCCCGGTGGTGAGCATGGCCACGGGGATGCCGGGGAGGAGGCCGAGGAGTACCAGCGCGCCCAGCCCCCGCAGCGCGCCCAGCGCGAGCCGAGCGGCCTGGACCCGGGCGGCCTGGCGGGCAGCGTCCTCCGCCGAGGCGGCGGGGGGCGCCGGGACCACGAGCACCGTCAGGTTCACGGGCGCCAGCACCGATACCAGCCGGAGTCCGGGCGCCACGCGCGCGGGCTCGAAGGCGCCGGCCCCGGTGGCCCGCAGCACGAGGGCGCCCGGCGGCACCCGCCGGACGCCCTCGAGGAGCAGGAGCCCGCCCAGCAGCAGGAAGGTGCCGAGGTCGGGGGTGATGCCGAGCGGGTCGCCCACGTCAGGCGGCGGGGTGCTTCTCCTCGGACTTGCCGAAGAGCTTCCGGAACCCCGCGGCCACCGCCGCGAACCCCGCCACGATCAGCTTCCAGAACTTGGCCAGCAGGCCCGACTTGGCGGCGAGCGCCACGCCGCCGCCGGCCACCAGTGCCGTCAGGCCGTACTCCGCCACCTTGTCGCCGGAGCGCCACTCGGCGTAGCGGTGGCCGCCCTTGAAGGTGAAGCCGCCCACCATGGAGGCGAAGATGGGGCGCACCTGCTCGTACTGGTCGGGGCCGGCCACGAGGTCCACGTTCATCACGCCGCCGCGGCCCAGGAGCCGCACCGAGTGGTTGATGGACCGCCCGCCGTCGCTGGCCGAGATCTTCGTGGCCCAGGTGAGGTTGTTGGTCTCGGCGTCGTAGAAGGGCGCCACGGCCCAGCCGTCCACGGTCAGGGTGCCGAAGCCGCGCTCCTGGCGCACCTCGTTGCCGGCGTCCTGCGCCTCACGGAGGGACTTGAGGATGGCGTCGCCGTCGAGCTTGTCGCGCTCGTCGTCCTTCACGTAGCCGCTCTCGTCGTAGCTGAAGACCACGAACCAGCCCGACGAACTCGTGTCCTGCTGCACCTCGCAGTAGACCACGCCGCGCTCGTTGGGACTGGTGGTGTTCTCGGTCAGTTCCATGAACATCCCGACGCCCTTCCCCCTGGTGAAGAGGCACCCCTCGGGGACCTTCACCTCCGCCTCCGCGCCCAGGTCACCGAGGACGGGGCCCTGCTCCCATGGGATGTCGTCGAAGCTCAGGACGCCGTCGTCCTGCGGTGCGGCGGCCTCGGGGCCCGCCTCGGGGCGGGTGGCGGGCTTCTGGGCGGCCGCGGGGACGGCGAGGAGCGCGAGCAGGCCAAGGGCCGCACCGGTGGGGCGGAGCATGGAACCTCCTGGGCTGTGGACGGACGGGGAATGCCGGAAGGTATCGCGCGCCGGGGCGGGGCGCCATCGCCGCGGCGCGTGCGGCTACGGCAGGCGCTTGAGGAGCTGGATCTGGCCGGTGTGATAGGTGTCGTGCGCCAGCACGCCCGCGATCATCTCGCCGTAGGTGTACTTCCGCTTGCTGGTGGGGCGGCGCGTGAGCCTGGCGGGGTCGAAGCGGCGCGCCGCGCGCTGGAACAGGCGGTCCTCCTCGGCGAGGAGGGCGCGGTCGGCGCGCCACTGCGCCTCGTCCGGGGTGGCGGGCTGGGCGGGCCAGTTGGAGGGGCTCCGCGGGAAGCGCGGGATGGCTGCGTCCTCGAGGTGGCGGCGGACGGCGTACTTCCAGTAGGCAACGTGGAGCGTGAGCTCCCAGATGGTCTTCCGCCCCGGCGCCACGCGGCGGTGGGCCTCGGCGGCCGTCACGTTGCCCACCGCGCCCATGGCCGTGGTGCCGCCGTGCCAGGCGCGGCCCTTGGCGGGCGTGAGGGTGTCGAGGATCAGGTCGTAGGCGGCGTTCCGGCTCATGGATGGAGCTCCCGCACCAGGGTGAGCAGTTCGTGCACGATCACGTCGGGCCGCTCCTCGTGGACGTGGAGGCCGGCCCCGGCCACGCTGTCGATGGTGAAGTGCGGCAGCCGGCGCCGCAGGCTCAGCACCCGCCCGCGCGAGAGGCCCCGGCCGCCGTCGAGCCGCGGGCCGGCCCCCATGAGGAGCCGCACCGGCACGTCGAGCGTGGTGAGCTTGGGCAGCAGCGAGTCCGGCTCCACGCTGTTCTCCATGCCGCGGAGCGCGCGCAGCACCGCTCCCATGTCGCCGCCGGTGCCGGTGGTGTAGTGCTCGATCAGCGAATCGGAGACCCAGGTGCTGTCGTACGACGACGCGATGAGGCCCTTGCGGACCTCCTTCCGCACCCGTCCCCGCCCGCCGAAGAGCCGGATCAGGAACGCGAACTTGAGCGCGCTCCGCACCCCCGGCACCGCCGCGCTCTCGAGCGCGCCGCCCTCCACCAGCAGGAGGCGGCCCACCAGGTCGTGCCGCGTCGTGGCCAGCCGGAGCGCGATGGCGGTGCCCACCGCATGGCCCATCACCACCGCGTTGGTGACGTGCAGCGAGTCCATCACCGCCGCGATCCGCGCCGCCTGCGCCGTGTGCGAGTAATCCGCCTTCCCCCCGGGATGCGACGAGCCGCCCACGCCGAGCGGCTCGATCACGATGGCGCGCACGCCCTGCTCGGCGAGCGGCGGCAGCACGTGGCGGAAGGCGTACGCGGGGCTGATGAGGCCGGGAATGATGACCACCGGCGGCCCCGACGCGGGGCCCACGATGGTCACCTGCAGCGACTCGGCCGGGGCCACCGCCACCTGGCGGGCCACGGAGTCCGGCGCCTCGGCCTGGGCGGGGGGCGCCAATAGCGCGGCCAGCAGGGGAAACAGGAGCATGGGCGAAATGTCGCGGGGTCGGGCGGGGAGGGGCAATTGGCGGGGTGACACGTGCGGCTTCGACACGTTTGGGGCCGGGACGGGCCCCGGGTGGCCGCGATGCCGGCCAAGGCGGTGCTCCTAAGTCGTTGTCGCCGAGTGCCTTGAGCCTGGGGGGGCCGGGGCCGGGTTCCGGCCTGCTTGTTGCCCTTGCGGGGAGGGTTGCAGTCCACCTCCTCGGGAGACCGGCTTTCATGCACCAGACGCCCGTGACGCGCCAGACCGTGATCCTCGCCGCCGGCTTCGGCTCGCGGCTGAGCGCCACGCGCGGCGAGCTGCCGAAGCCGCTGGTGAGCGTGGCCGGCAAGCCGCTGCTCGAGCACGCGCTGGCGCAGGCGGAGGCGGCGGGTGTCGAGGAGGCGGTGATCGTCACGGGGAACTCGGCGGCGCTGATCGAGAGTCACCTCGCGAAGATCGACACGCCGCTCAAGCTGACGCCGGTCTACAACCCGCGCTTCCACGAGCCGAACGGCGTGTCGCTGCTCGCGGCCGAGGTGGCCATCACCGGCCCCTTCTACCTGCAGATGGCCGACCACCTCTTCGCCCAGCCGGTGCTCACCCAGCTCGATGCGCCGGAGGCGGCGGCCGCCGGCTGCATGCGGCTCCTGGTGGACTTCCACCCCGTGGGCATCGACGAGGACGACGCCACCAAGGTGCGCGTGGCGGGCGGCCGCATCAGCCACATCGGCAAGGACGTGGTGCCGTACGACGCGGTGGACACCGGCTACTTCCGCCTCGACCCGCGCGTCTTCGACGCGCTGCGCGACGTGGCCCGCCGCGAGCCCCCCTCGGTGACCCTCGGCATGCGCCGGCTCATCGAGCAGGGCCTCTTCGCGCCGGTGGCGCTCACCGGGGTGCGGTGGATGGACGTGGACACGCCCGAGGACTACGCCAAGGCCGAGCTGCTCCTCGCTGCGGCGCGGCGGCGGGCGGTGGTGGCGGTGGGGTAGCGGGGCGTCGCCGCCGGCGTCGGCTCGGCTGGCGGGTGGTGTGACTCAACGCAGAGGCGCGGAGGACGCGGAGGGGCGCAGAGGAACTGCCCGACGATGGTGGGCTCACCGCACGGTGAGCCCTTCGTTTTTCTGGTGGGTGGGGCGGCGGGTTCACCACTGGGCCCCGCCAATGCTGCCAGACCACCCTCAATGCACCGCACTTCCCCTCGAGGCGGCGCTCCCCACTCCGAGCGAATGCCCTCCGCGGCCCTCCGCGTCCTCTGCGCCTCTGCGTTGAGACACACCGCACGGTCGCCCAGCCGCCGGGCTCTCACCCCATCAGGACGTCCGCACCGCCGGCTCCGGTCCCCCGCGCAGCACCCACTGGAGCCCCGTAGTGAGCCCGGAGACGGAGAAGATGATGGCGCTCCAGGCCAGGGCGATCTCCGTGAAGCCGACGAGCGCGGCCGGGAGGTAGAGGAAGGTGAAGAAGTCGCGCCGGCCGGCGATCTCCACGGCTTCCTTGAGGCGGGTGAGCGGCGTGGGGGGCGCCGTCGGGGTGTCGGGGGTGAAGTCCTTCTGGCCCCACCAGCGGATGCTGGTGACGCTGCCGCTGC